>NZ_JBZXDO010000006.1:0-256661 GCF_058725505.1 Serratia sp. A07 | reverse complement strand
TCGAGAAAATATTGAGGACCAAGATGTACGCAGTGTCGAATGGCTTCCTCGGGTTCGTCGTAGAAGAATTCGACAGGGAAGTCATCCGGATCTTCTGTCAGCAGAGAGACCATCCACCGCTTGGGGTAGCGATGTTGGTGTGACTCAGGTCCGGTAGCCATTCCAGAGACTTTGCCGGACTTAGGTTTTCGAGAAGAGCTTTTGCGGGCCATATAACGTTAACTATCCAATTAATATAATTTTTTGTTAATAAGTAGTAAGAGTATAGGTCGTGGCGATGAAGGGGGAAAGTACTTCGGCTGCGCAGCAGACGAGCTCACGCCGCAGGCGTGCTACCGTTCACCGCTGGCGTAGGCCAGGTTCCAGCCGAAACCGCCGTCGGTCGGCGCGGCGCGGCTGTACGCGACGCGTTCGCTCCAGCGGTTGCCGGCGTCGCGGGCGGTACTGACGTTAGCGGTGCCCCAGGCATCGAACGGAATGCTGATCTGCAGCTGCGAGCTGTAGCCGTCGCCGCCGATCTCGCGATTCGCCGAGGCGTACAGGCTGATATTACGCCACAGCGTCAGGCTGTACGACAGGTTGACCAGGCGGGTGCGTTGGCCGATGGCGTCGCGCACGTCGAAATAACCGGCGCCCAGGCTGCCGAAGCGGCTCAGGCCGATGCTGCCGGTCAGTTGATCGGTGCGGCGGCTCAGGCGGTAGCTGCTCTTGTAGGTGGAGAGGTCGCCGAAGTCCGCGCTGCGCAGTACCCGTTGGGCATTGAGGCTGAAATATTGGTTGCTGTAGGTATAGCTCAGGCTGGTCTGATCGCCGTGGCGGCCGGTGTACTGATAAACCGGCCCGGCATCCGGTTGCTGTACCGGTTGGCCGGTGATCGGATCGTAATAAAGGGGCGTGACCGGCGGGGCGTTGAAGGCATCGCTGCCCGCCTGGCTGTAACTGTAGGAGGCGTTGAGGACCCCTAACTGCCCCAGGCGCACGCCCGCGCCGGCGCCGGTGACCGCCAGCTCAGCCGCGCCTTCCGCCCGCCCTTCGAGCGTCAACCAATCAGTGACGCCGTAACGCCCACTGCCGCTGGCCACCCATTGGCCGTAGTCTGCGGAGCGATAGCCGTAATTTTGACGCAGCGCCCCTGCCGACAGGCTGAAATCGCTTAGCCCGGCCTGCAGCAGCGAGCTGGCGACATAGAACGGCACCGTGGTGCTGATCTGGCGGCCGAGTGCGTCGGTGGTGACCACCGTCGCCTGGCCGGCGCCGTTGATGTAAGGCACGGTATTCAGGGTGAACGGGCCGGGGTTCACGCTGACGGAGGTATTCTTGTAGCTGTTGATGTACAGGTCGACGCTGCTCGGCACGGCGGCCTGGCCGGAGAACTGCGGCAGCGGATAGGTAATCAGATCCGGCCGCGTGGCGAAGTTGCGCGCCACCTGCAGGCCGCCGATGCGCACCGAACTGGTCCAGGGCAGCGAGCCGGTCGTGAGATCGCCGGCGGTATAGCTGAGCATGGTGTCGTCGTCGCTGTAGCGCCAGCTGCTGTCGTAGCGGATATAGCGATTGTTCTGCTGTGCGGCGGTCTCGCCGTTGAAGCTGCTGCGGAAAATGCCGGTGTTGGCGATAACGCCGAAGCCGTCGAACAGCCGCTGTTCGCTCCAGGCGGAAAAATAGCCCGGATTGCCGCGCCCGCCGCTCTGGCTGACGTAGGCGTCGTAATTCAGCAAGAAACCCAGGCTGCTTTGCGCCGGCAGCCGCTGTTCTGGGTTGGCGTCGCCGAGGGTTTGCTTGGGCAGCCAGTCGTTGGGCACCGAGATCAACAGCTGCTGCGTTTCGCCGCTGTAGGTGACGTCGACCTTATCCAATTGATCGACGGCGATCTCTTTCGCTTGCTTGTTCGCCACCGGCAGGCCGGCGTCGCTCAGTTGCTGCGGCGTCAAATAGTAGTGGCCGCCGCGGTAGGTGACCGGCACCACTTTGCCGGTCTGGCGGCCGTTCACCACCGGCTCCAGATACAGCGTGGTGTCCGGCATGCTGATGGCGCTGGGCGGCGGTGGAAGGTCGTCGGCGGCGGCGTGCGGCGGCCACAGCTCCACCGCCATACAAAGTACGGCCAGGGCCAGCGGCTTGAGCTGCATGCCGCGCGTGGCCGGCGACGAGATCCGCTTCACCTGCACCTCAGGCTCAGTAAGACGGAATGGTTACGGGTTGCTTATTGTCATTGACCATCGCCTGCAGCTTGCCGGCGGCGAAACTGCCCGAAGGCGGCAGGGCAAAGCGCATTTGCGAACCCGGCAGCACATAGCCCAGCAGCCCGTTGTTGAGCGGCTTGCCCTGGATGCTGACCTGCGACAGGCGGGCGTGCACGATGCCGTCGTTGCGCACGTCGAGCCAGCGCTGGCTGTTTTGCTGCAGCAGCCGGTAGCTGAGCTTCGGCTGGTTGGCGGTGGCATAGTCGCGCGGGTGTTCGAAGTCTTGCTTGGTCCAGACGCCTTTGCCGCTGACGAACAGCGGCACCGAATAACGCATCTGGAATTTCAGCCCCATCTGCGCGCCCTTGTCCGGCGCCGCGCCGTCTTTATCCTTGATGGGCACTTCGTCAACCAGTATCCGGTAAGCCCGTTCTTGCCCGGCGGCGACCGGGGTCTGCTTGATCAGGCGAATCAGCTGGCGTTTGCCGGGGAGAATGGTGGCGACCGGCGGGCTGGCGACCACTTCGCTCTGGTTGCGGTAGTCGTCCTTACCGCCGGTTTGTTGCCAGCCGAGCACGCGGATCTGCATATAGACCGGTTTGCTGTCGCGGTTTTCCAGCCACAGGGCCGTCGCCTGTTGGTTGTCTTCAATCGCCGGATCGATAGGCCAAATCAGAATGGAGGCGGCGGCGAAGGCCTGCGGTTGACCGGCTAACAGCAATCCTGCCAGCAGGGGCAGGCGGAGCAGAGTACTACGCATAATGTGATCCTTTTTAAAAGCTCAATAACTCACCGTCACTAAGACCGTATCGTTGTAGGTGCCGCTGGTGGGCAAGGTGCTGCTCGCCATTAAACTGGCGTAGATTTTTATTTCTTGCGTACTGCCGGTGGAGGAGACGGTTTGGACGGCGCCGCCGTTGCCGCCGTCGCCCCACAAAACGGCGTAGTTGGCATCCTGGTAGAGCTGGTAAACCAGCGTTTCCGAGGTCACCGAGTTCAACAGTTTTCGCCCGCCGGCGATGGAGCCGGTGACGGTATTGCCGACGTTCAACCCCAGGGTGACGCTGAGCCCGGGATTGCAGCGGATCAAAATGGAGCCGGCGCCGGCGCTAGAGACGATTTTTATCGGGCTGCTCAAGGACGCAACCTGGCCGAAGCTCATGCTGCCGAACGAGGTAACGTTGGTGACGCCGCTGCCGAGTACGCAGCCTTTGATGATCGAAGCGTTGACCGTGAAGCCCTGGCTGACGGTATCGGCACGGGCCGTCGGGGCGCCGATCAGCGCCGCCAGCAGCAGGGTGCGCAGCGTTCCGTTAATCACCAATTTATCGTCACCTGCACCGTATCCGTATAGTTGCCCGTCGCCGGCGTCGTTTGTACCGGGATCATGCCGTACACCGGCAGCCAGACGCTTTGGCCAGTGGCGGTCTGGGTGACGCCGGTGACGTTATCCCAGACGGTGGCGTAGCTGGCGCTGGTATACAGGTTGTAGTTCACGCGGGCGCCCGCCGCGCTTTGCAGATAGCGTGCGGCGGTATTGCCGCTCTGTCCGCCGCTGAGCAGCACCGTGTAACTGGTGCCGTTGTTGCAGTTGATCTGCAGTGCGCCGGCGTTCGCCTGGCCGGTCACCTTTATCGCCGTATTGAGGAAATAGACCGTGCCGAAGTTAAAGGTGCCGAATGTGGTGTTGCCGCCGCTGGTGGTGCCGGCGACGCAGGACTTGACCAGGGTGGCGCTGACGCCCACCGTCGCGGTGCTGACGTCGGCGCGGCAAACGCCCGCCAACGACAACAGCATGCAGGTGACGGCCAGGCGCGTCATGTTTACCAGGTGACGGTCATGGTGACGGTATCGCTGTACGCACCGGCCGCCGGGGTGGTGCCTGCCGCAGGTACCAGGCCGTAGACGATCAGCGGCACCGCCGAACCGGTGCCGGTGCCGGTCAGCACGCCGGTGGTGCTGTTCCACGGCACGGCGTGGGCGCTGTCCTGGTAGAGGTTATAGCTGATATAGGCCGGTACGCTGCTGGCCATGCGCCGCTGGCTGCCGGTCGCGTTGAGGCCGTTGTCCAGCGCCACGGTGTAGTTGGTGCCGGTGGTGCAGTTCAGCCCCAGCGTGCCGGTGCCGCCGCTGCCGGTGGCGCTGGCGGTGATGACGTTAGCCAGTGAGGAGTAGGTGCCGAAGCTGATGGAGCCGAAGCTGTTGGTGGTGCCGGAGCTGGTGCCGCCGGTGACCACGCAGCCGGCGCCGATGGTCAGGGTGACGCCCAGCGTGCCCTGAATGGTGCCCGCCGCGTAGGAGGTGCCAGAGGCGCACAGCAGAAGCGCTGCCGAGGTTAATGCCGCCAGAGTCTTTTTCATCGTGGTTCCTTGCCGTAGTAGAGAAGCCTGCCAAAAAGCCCGAAAATGAGTCAAATGCATTAATCTATTTACAGATTAATTAATAGAATAAGAACGTGAGAATGTCGCGCTAAAAGATTAAAAACTTTATTTATTTTTAATCGCTGTCGCAGGTTCGCTGCGGCGGCCGTGTCACCGGGCATGAACACTAAGGGGGGAATGATAAGGTGGGTGGGAATATTATTACTTAATGAATAACGGAGCGCACTGACGGCGCTCCGTTGACGATGAAACTCACCAGGTGACGGTCATGGTGACGGTATCGCTGTAGACGCCGGCCGCCGGAGTCGTTCCCGCGGCAGGCACCAGGCCGTAAACGATCAGTGGCACCGCCGATCCGGTACCGGTGCCGGTCAGCGTGCCGGTGGTGCTGTTCCACGGCAGGGCGTGGGCGCTGTCCTGATAAAGGTTGTAGCTGATGTAGGCCGGCACGCTGCTGGCCATGCGCCGTTGGCTGCCGGAGGCGTTGAGGCCGTTGTCCAGCGCTACGGTATAGTTGGTGCCGGTGGTGCAGTTCAGCCCCAGCGTGCCGGTGCCGCCGCTGCCGGTGGCGCTGGCGGTGATGACGTTGGCCAGCGAGGAGTAAGTCCCGAAGCTGATCGAACCAAAGTCGTTGGTGGTGCCGGAACTGTTACCGCCGGTGACCACACAGCCGGCGCCGATGGTGATCGTCACGCCCAGCGTGCCCTGAATGGTGCCCGCTGCGTTGGCTGTGCCACTGATGCACAGCAGAGGTGCTACCGAGGTCAAAACCATCAGAGTTTTATTCATCATGATTCCTTGCCGTGTCAGAGAAAGCCCGCAAAAACGCCACCCAGAGCTGAGTTGAACGCATTAATTTACTTACATTTAAATTAATAGGATAAGAACGCGAAATTGTCTTGATCAAAGGCTAAAAACTTGTTTCGTTTCCGGCGGGGAAATACGGGCGGGGAGGCGGAATAGTGCAAATTGGAAATGATTAGAATAATAATGAATGGCGATAGGAATAGTATTAGCATTATTTTGGCGCCGGGGAAGGCGGTTCCCCGGCACCGGAGCGATTACAGGTGAAAATCCAGCGCGCCGTCGCGCACCAGCTCGCGCGGCAGGTTGTTCTTGATGCGGCTGCCGATGCGCTTGGCGATGCCCAGCGGCTGGCCCTGGTAGGTGACGATGCATTCATCGCCGGCCGGCGGCTGCTCCGGGTAGAGATCGCGGCCGTGATACCACTCTTGCGCCAGCGCGGCGTCCAGCTCGAAATGCGTTTTGCCGCCGGTGCCGGCCAGCGCGATCGCCGCCTCGTGCTGCCAGCGGAAACCTTTCGGGAAACGTTCCGCCAGCTTGAGGCCGATACGTGAGAAGCGCACTTTACCGAACAGCGGTTCCAGCTCGGCCGGGAACAGCCAGATCTCCTTGTCGCGCTCCCACAGCCGGCTGTCATCGCCCCAGGTTAAGCCGGATGCGGCGGCGGCTTGGGCGACCAGCGCCGCCTCTTTGCCGGACAGCGGGCTGAACGGGAATTTACCCACCTTGTAGGTCGGCTTCGCCAACGGCGCCACGGCGCGCTGTTTGCGCAGGCGGGCGACGAAAAAGCCTTCGCTGTCGTAAATCTGCGGGAAGACGTGCAGGAAGCCTTCGGCAGTCAGCGCCTTGTCGGCGCCGGGGAACAGCGCACCCAGCGGCTCGACGCTGACCGCGTCGCCGTAGGTGTCCAGCAGCCAGCGCACCACCTGCTGGTTTTCCTGCGCATTGAGCGTGCAGGTGGAGTAAACCATCACGCCGCCCGGCGCCAGCGCATGAAACGCGCTGTCGATCAGTTCGCGTTGGGTGGCGGCGATTTCGGCCACGCTCTGTGGCGACCAGTTGCTCATGGCGTCCGGATCCTTGCGCACCACGCCTTCGCCGGAGCAGGGGGCATCGAGCAGAATGGCGTCGAAGCTCTCCGGCAGCGCGGCGCCGAACACCCTGCCGTCGAAGTGGGTCAGCGCGGCGTTCTTCACGCCGCAGCGGCTGATATTGGCGTGCAGCACTTTTACCCGGCTGGCGGAGTATTCGTTGGCGACGATGCCGCCCTGATTGCCCATTAACGCGGCGATTTGGGTGGTTTTGGAGCCTGGTGCCGCCGCCACGTCCAGCACCCGATTAGGCACTGGGCCGCCCGAGAACAGCGCGCTGACCGGCAGCATTGAACTGGCCTCCTGAATGTAGAACAGGCCGCTCAGGTGTTCGGCGGCGCTGCCCAGACGCAGCTCTTCATCGTCGCGCTCGATCCAGAACCCTTCCGCGCACCAGGGGATGAGCTCCAGTCGCCAGTCGTAATCCTGCACCAGCGCCAGGAAGTCGGCGACGCTGATTTTCAGCGTGTTGACGCGCAGGCTGCGGCGCAGCGGGCGCTGGCAGGCGGCGATAAAATCTTCCATCGCCAGCTCGGCGGGCATGATGGCGCGGGTGGCGTCAAGGAAAGCGGGGGGCAGAAAAACGGCGGTGGATTTGGCCACGGGGCGAACTCTCAGGGTGCAATAAAGACAAGGGCGAGAGTTTATCACAAAGCGGAAAAAAACAGGGCCCGACAATGCCGGGCCCTAAGGAAAATGCGAAATTTAATCGCGCGGAATAGCGGTGCCCCAGGTTTTCCAGTCCTTCGGCTCTTCCGGATTCAGCAGGAAGTGTTTGTTAGGCGTCGCTTTCGGCGCCAGCGGAATGGTCGGCGGCGTGGCGAAGGCGATACCGCCGCGGATGAACTGCTGGAAGGTGCCGCTCTTGATCACGCCGCCGGTCAGGCCGAACTGCAGGTTGTACCCCGAAGCCAGCCAGAACACGCTGTTGTTGCGCACCAGATGCTGATACTTCTTGCTGATGCGCAGCGCGACATGAACCCGGTCTGACATGGCGCCAAGGTAGAAGCCGGTGATGGTGCCGACCTCCACGCCGCGGAACAACACCGGCGTGCCGATCTGCAGGGAGCCGGTTTCGGCAGCGTCGAGCACCACGCTCAGGCCGTCGAGATAGCGCGAGTCGGTGATGCTGGCCTGCTGCAGTTCGAAGGTGCGCATCTCGCGGCCGCGCCCCGGCTCCACGTTGATATAAGGCTGGAGCAGGGTATCGAGGTTGCTGACGCCGGCGGCGGAGATCTCCGGCGAGACGACCGAGAAGCGGCTGCCCAGACGCGCGAAGGTCTGCACGTATTCCGGATACAGCACCGCTTTGGCCAACACTTCGTTGCGCTCCGGCGCCAGCTGCAGCGACTCCACCTGGCCGACGTCGATGCCGAGGTAGCGCAGCGGCATGCCCGCCGACAGCTTGCTGGCGTCGTAGGTTTTCAGCGTGATTTGGCTGCCCACCGCGCGAGCGGCGGTTTCGCTGGCGTACAGCACGCGGTTGGCGCCCTTGTTGAGCGTCACGCCCTGCAGGTTGTCGAAGCTGATGGCGCCTTTCAGCGCGCGGTTAAGCGGCGAAGCCTGCACCGTCAGCCCGCTGCCGTTGAGCTGCACCTTGGCGCCGCCTTCGGCCCAGAAGATGCTTTCACGGGTCAGCAGCTTGCGGTATTCCGGGCTGATGTAGACGTCCACCTCAAACTCGTTGGCCTTTGGCCGCACGTTGACGATTTCGCCCACCTGGAATTTGCGATACAGCACCACCGAACCGGCCTGCACGTCCGGCAGGCTGGTGGCGCTGAGGGTCAGGGTGGTGGCCGGGGCGTTGCCGACGATGCCTTCCTCGGCTTTCTCGCTGTTGGCGTACAGCGGGTATTGGCCGCCCGGTTCCCCCTTGCTGCCGGGAATAATGCGCACGCCGCCGTCTACCCACTCCTGGGCGCTGGCGCCGAGCACTTCCATGCCGTCGATGCCCAGCTTGACGTCGAGGCGGCTGTTGACCACGAATTTGCTGTCTTTGTGCAGCAGGCCGCGATATTGGGCGTCGATGGCGGCGGTGAACACCACGCCGCCGGCGGTCAGGGTGCGGCTCAGGATCTGGCCGACTTTCACGCCGTGCACCACCAACGGCTGCCCCACGTCGATGCCGTAGCTTTGCGGCGCATTCAGCGTGACGGTCAGCACGCCAGGCTGTTGCAACAGCGTCTCGCTGCTGTCCAGCACGTTGAAGCGCTGCTGCGGCTCGCCTTCACCCGGCACCAGCTCCAGCGTGGTGCCGGTCAGCAGCTGGCTGAGCTTGGCGTCGTTGAGGCTGATGCGCGGGCTGCGCATCACGATGCGGGTGCCGCTGCGCATCAGATCGACCACCGAAGGATCGATGGTCAGTTCACCGACCACTTTGCTGTCCTGCTGCAACGTCAGCTTGGTCAGGGTGCCGACCTGCAGCCCCTGGTACATCAGCGGCGTGCGGTTTTCACTCAGGTTGTTGCCGCTCGGCAGATCCAGCAGGATATTGACGCCGCGCTGGCTGTGGGCCAGATCGGGATACAGGGCATAGCTCTGGTCGCCCTTGGCCTGCTGGCCATCGGCCGGCGAATCGAAGGCGATGGCGCCGTTGACCAGCGCCGCCAGGCTCTCCATCTGTACCGTCGCGCCGGACAGGCTGAAATCGCCCTTGAAGCCGGAGACGTTCCAGAAGCGGCTGTTGTTTTTCACCAGATGGGCGAAGCGGCGGTCGATAAGTACGTCGATGGTCACGCCCTTATTGCCTTCGCTGATGGTGTAGTCGTACACCTTGCCGACCGGGATTTTACGGTAGTAGACCAGCGAGCCGCTGTTGAGCGAGCCCAGATCGTCGGCGTGCAGATGGATCATCAGCTCGCCGGTGTTCAGGCGGTATTTCGGCTGGGTATCGAGCGCGGCGAAGTGGGTTTGCGCCTTGCCGCTGCCGGGCATCATGCCGATATAGTTGCCGCCGACCAGCGCATCGAGCCCGGAGACCCCGGCCAGCGAAGCCTTGGGGGTCACCAGCCAAAACTGGGTGCCTTCGCGCAGCGAGTCTTCCAGATCGCTTTTGATGCTGGCTTCCACCACGATGCTGCGCAGATCTTTGCTCAGGCTGATCTTCTGCACCGTGCCGACGTCAACGCCCTGGTAGCGCACCGGCGTGCGGCCGGCGACGATGCCCGCCGCCGATTGGAAGTCGATGGTGACGGTGGTGCCGCGTTCCTGGAAATTGTTATAGACCAGCCACCCGGCGATCAGCAGGGCGATGAACGGCAGTAACCAGAACGGTGAAATGCGGCGTTTGTTCTTGACCCGCGCTTCAGTCGGTGTAGTCGGCGTTTCCTGTTGCATGTGCATCCCAAATCAATCGGCTATCCAGCCACTCAACGGCAAGAATAGTCAAAATGACCGCCGAGCCAAAGTAAAACGCGGCCGGTCCCATAGTAAAAGATAACAGCTGGTCGCGGTTTACCAGCGACATCATCTAGGCGATAACGAACAGATCCAGCATCGACCAGCGGCCGATCCAGGTGACCAGGCGCAGCAGGCGAATACGCGTTTTCAGGCTGTGCGAGGTTTTGAAGTGAATGCTGAACAGCAGCGTGATCAGCACGATCACCTTGGTAAAGGGCACCAGCACGCTGGCGATGAACACGATGGCGGCGATCGGCACGTTGCCGGAGGTGGCCAGCGAGACCACGCCGGAGAAGATGGTGTCTTCGAGCCGTGCGCCGTTGGCGTAAATGATGGAAATCGGCAGCAGGTTGGCCGGTATCAGCAGGATCATCGCCGCGATCAGCGCCGCCCAGGTTTTCTGCAGGCTGTAGGGCTGGCGGTGGCACATCGGCACGTGGCAGCGCGGGCAGCGGCCGCGCGCGTCGGGGTAGCCGGTATAGTGGCAGGACAGGCAAATATGCAGCGCCGCCGGCGGGCCTTCCGGCTGCTCCTGCGGGTAGTAACGCTCCCACAGCTGCTCCAGGTTGGCGTGGATCAGCGTCAGGATGCTGAGCAGGGTGAGCGACAGGTAGGCGATCAGCGCGCTGCCCGCCTGGATGTCGGCATAATCCTGCACCTTGATCGCCGCCACCGCCATGCCGATCAGATAGATGTCCAGCATCACCCACTCTTTCAGCCGCTCCAACATCAGCAGCACCGGGCGCAGGTTCATGCCGAGCGCGTGGCCGAAGCGCAGGTAGAGCAGCGACAGCGCCAGCGTCAGCGGGGCGCCGAGGGTACAGAACGCCACCATGCTGGCGGTCAGCGGATCGCCCTGGCGGCTCATCTGCCAGATGCCCTCCAGCAAACTGGCGTCGATGCGCGTGCCGAGCAGGCGGATGCTGATCAGCGGTTCGGTGAAGGCGAACGGCATCAGCAGCAGCATGGCGATCGCCATGGCGGTCAGGCGCGTCATCGACCAGTCGCGGCCGCTCACCACCTTGGCGTTGCAGCGCGGGCAATAGGCGGCCTGATTGCCGCTGAGCGGCGGCAGCACGAACAGCAGGTCGCACTCGCAGCAGCGCTGGTGGCGCGCTTTGGAAAGGGGGGCGGTGATCGCGTGTATTTTCATTTTTGACAAGTAGCTGCCCTTGAGCCCGCCGGAACTGTCAGCGTAGCTGAAAAATAAACCGGCCGCGTCACCGGCGATCGGGCGCCGGACGGTAAAACGAGGTAAACCGGGATTCTGAGCGGCAAACATACCCCGAGCGGCAGGGTTTTGTGAAGCAACAGATGATTAACCTTGTGGCTATACGCATTTAATGCTTATTTTATAGGGCCTAAGCTTTGGGCTTCTGGCCATCTTCACTGTTTCAATGGTTATCACATGACAAAAGAACAATTCTACGCGGAATTAAAACGTGACCTGAGCGCGTTGCTCGGCGGGGAGACCAACTTTATCGCGGCGCTGTCCAACGCCAGCGCGTTGATCAACGAGCGTCTGGATGACGTGAACTGGGTCGGTTTCTATCTGATGGATGGCGACCAGCTGGTGTTGGGGCCGTTCCAGGGCAAGATCGCCTGCGTGCGCATCCCGGTGGGCAAGGGCGTGTGCGGCACGGCGGTGGCGGAAAATCGCGTGCAGCGCGTCGGCGACGTGCATGCGTTCCCGGGCCATATCGCCTGCGATGCGGCCAGCAATGCGGAAATCGTGCTGCCGTTGGCGGTTGGCGGCCGAGCGATCGGCGTTTTGGATATCGACAGCACGGTTTATCAACGCTTCGACGAACAGGATGAAGCGGGCCTGAAAGCAGTGGTGGCGGGGCTTTGTGAGCAACTGGAACAGTGTGACAGTGCGAAATATGTGACTGTAGCGGCAAGTTGATCGACGGTTAACGTGGCAATTACCGATGGCGTCATTATAATGACGCCTGTTCATGCCTGTGGCTTGTTGGCAATACCGTTGTAATCAGGAAATTTCATGGAAAATCAACCTAAGTTGAACTCTAGTAAAGAAGTCATTGCTTTTCTTGCCGAGCGTTTTCCGCTCTGCTTTAGCGCCGAAGGCGAAGCTCGTCCGCTGAAAATCGGTATTTTTCAGGATTTGGTAGAGCGCGTGCAGGGGGAAGAGAATCTCAGCAAAACGCAATTGCGTTCTGCCCTGCGCCTGTACACCTCAAGCTGGCGTTACCTGTACGGCGTCAAAGTTGGCGCGCAGCGCGTCGACCTGGACGGCAATCCGTGCGGTGAACTGGAGCAGCAGCATGTCGATCATGCTCGCCAGCAGCTTGAAGAAGCCAAAGCGCGCGTTCAGGCACAGCGTGCCGAACAAAACGCCAAAAAACGTGAAGCCGCCGGTGAATCTGCCGATGCCGCGCCACGCCGTCCGCGCCCAGCCGGTAAAAAGCCTGCTGCACGTCGCGAAGGCGGAGCCGCGCCGGAAAACCGCAAGCCGCGCCCACAAACTCGCCCACAGCCAGCTCGTCAACCTCGTGCAGCAAAAGAGGAAAACCAGCCGCGTTATGCGCCAGTCACGGATATCTCTAAACTGCAAATTGGCCAGGAAATCAAAGTCAGAGCAGGCAAGAGCGCGATGGATGCTACCGTACTCGAAATCGCTAAAGATGGCGTACGTGTGCAGCTCTCTTCCGGTCTGGCGATGATTGTGCGCGCAGAACACTTGCAGTTCTGATACGGAGGCCAACCAAGGCATGAACAAATTCGTCAGATTAACAGCGATTGCAGGGCTGCTGTGGGCGGGTGTCAGTTACGGCGCGGAAACAGCCAACATCCGCATCGGCCAACTGCCCCAACTGCAACAGGAACCCCAGCACGCTACGGTGAGTGAGCGCGTGACCTCGCGCTTCACTCGCTCTCATTACCGCCAGTTCGCCCTCGACGCGGAGTTTTCAGGCAAGATCTTCGATCGCTACCTGAACATGCTGGACTACAACCATAACGTGTTGCTGGCCTCCGACGTGGCGCAGTTCGCCGGCAAACGCAATCAGGTTGGCGAAGAGCTAAAAACCGGCAAGCTGGATACCTTCTACGCGCTGTTCAATCTGGCGCAGAAACGCCGTTTCGAGCGTTACACCTATGCGTTGTCGCTGCTGGACAAGCCGATGAACTTCACCGGCAACGGCACTATCGATCTCGACCGCAGCAAAGCGCCGTGGCCGAAAGACAAGGCCGAGCTGGATAGCCTGTGGGATGCGAAAGTCACCTATGACGAGCTGAACCTCAAGCTGACCGGCAAGACCGACAAAGAAATCCGCGACACGCTGACCAAGCGTTATCAGTTCGCCATCAAGCGCCTGACGCAAAGCAACAGCGAAGACGTCTTCCAGCTGGCGATGAATGCCTTTGCGCATGAAATCGACCCGCACACCAACTATCTGTCTCCGCGCAACACCGAGCAGTTCAACACCGAGATGAGCCTGTCGCTGGAAGGCATCGGTGCGGTGCTGCAGATGGATGACGACTACACCCTGATCAACTCGATGGTGCCGGGCGGCCCGGCGGCGAAGAGCAAGGCGATCACCGTGGGCGATCGCATCGTCGGCGTCGGCCAGGCCGGCAAACCGATGGTGGACGTGATCGGCTGGCGCCTGGACGACGTGGTGTCATTGATCAAAGGGCCGAAAGGCAGCAAGGTGCGCCTGGAGATCCTGCCGGCCGGCAAGGGCACCAAAACCCGCGTGGTCACCCTGACCCGCGAGCGCATCCGCCTGGAAGACCGCGCGGTGAAAATGACCATCAAGACCGTCGGCAAAGAGAAGGTGGCGGTGTTCGACATCCCAGGCTTCTACGTCGGTCTGACCGATGACGTGAAAGTGCAGCTGCAGAAGATGGCCAAGCAGAACGTCAAGAGCGTGATCATCGATCTGCGCACCAACGGCGGCGGCGCGCTGACCGAAGCGGTGTCGCTGTCCGGCCTGTTCATTCCGAGCGGCCCGGTGGTGCAGGTGCGCGACAACAACGGCAAAGTGCGTGAAGACGCCGACACCGATGGCGTGACCTACTACAAAGGCCCGCTGGTGGTGCTGGTCGATCGCTTCAGCGCCTCCGCCTCCGAGATCTTCGCGGCGGCGATGCAGGATTACGGCCGCGCGCTGATCGTCGGCGAACCGACCTTCGGTAAAGGTACCGTGCAGCAGTACCGTTCGCTGAACCGCATCTACGATCAGATGCTGCGCCCTGAGTGGCCGGCGCTGGGGTCGGTGCAGTACACCATTCAGAAGTTCTACCGCGTCAACGGCGGCAGCACCCAGCGCAAAGGGGTGACCCCGGACATTCTGATGCCGACCGGCGTCGATCCGGCGGAAACCGGCGAAGCGTTTGAAGACAACGCCATGCCGTGGGACAGCATCAATGCGGCGACCTACAGCAAGACCGGCGATATGGCGCCGTTCGAGCCGGAGCTGCTGAAAGATCACCAGCAGCGCATCGCGCAGAATCCGGAGTTCCAGTACATCGCGCAGGATATCGCGCATTACAAGGCGCTGAAGGATAAACGCAACATCGTGTCCCTCAATCTGGCCGTGCGCGAGAAAGAGAACCACGATGACGATGCGACCCGTCTGAAACGCATCAACGAGCGCCTGGAACGTGCGGGCAAGAAGCCGCTGAAATCGCTCGACGATCTGCCGAAGGATTACCAGGAACCGGATCCGTACCTGGATGAAACCGTGCATATCGCGCTGGACCTGGCTCATCTGGAAAAAGATCAGCCCGCTCAGCAGCCAACGCCGGCCAAATAAGGCCGCGTCAGGCAGGATGAAAAACGCACCCTCGGGTGCGTTCTTTTATGGCCGCGTCACGCGCGGCTCAGACGGCTTTCTTGCGGTGGCGCAGCCCGAGCCGGATGCAGGAAACCACCACCAGCAGGCAGCCGATCAGCGACAGCAACAGCGGGACTTCGTGCCAGAACAGCCAGCCCCAGGCAATATTGAAAACGATGCCGATATAGCGCACCACCGAGACCACGATCAGGTTATCGGAGGAAAAGGCCTGGGTTAAGACAACCTGTCCCAACAGCGATACCAGGGCGATGGCGAGCAGGATGGCAAACTGGTAGACGTTGGGCCAGACGAAGGCGTTCCACATCAGCGGCAGCGAGATCAGCGTCGCGATAAACAGGAAATAGAACACGATCTCGTAGTTGTGGTGGCGCTTGCTGAGCTTGTTGACCGACAGATAGGCGATAGCGGCGAACACCGCGCTCATCACGCCGACCAGCGACGCCAGGGTATACGTTGAGAAATGCCACGGCCGCACCAGCAGCACGGCGCCGATGATGACCAGCGCTAGCCAAAATGCGGTGTTGGCGCTGATCCGTTCACGCAGCACCAGCAAGGAAAGCAGAATGGAGAAAAACGGCGACAGGTAGGCCAGCATGCTGGCGTCGGCCAGCGTGAGGTGGGCGATGCTGTAAAAATAACAGATGAGATACAGCCCACCCATAGTGCCTCGTAATACCAGCAGCGGCCGGTCCTCGCGGCTGAAGGCGACGCCGTGGCGATACATCAGCAGCAGAACCAGCAGGCAGCCGATGCTACTGCGAAAGAACACGATTTCCCCGGTGGGGATGTCGTCGGCGATGGTTTTGACCAGCGCATTCATGACGCTGAAAATCAGCGAGGCGAAAATGGCCAGCAGCGCACCCTGATTCATGCTTGCCCCCGCCACTGACGGTAGGTGATGGCCGCCTGTTCGTCGCAGGTATCGTCCAGCAGCGAATGATGGCAATGCTCGGCGCCGATCCGGGTGACGAAGCTCTGCAGCGCCTGCTGAAAGCGCGCCAACAGGCGCCGGGCGGTGGGCATCTCGACGCCAAGCCGCTCCGCCAGCAAGACCAGCGTGCGGAGTTTTCGCACGTCTTCCAGCGGCACGCGCGGCAGGCACCACAGCCCTTGAGCATCCTGAAAGACGCGGGCGACCCTGACGGCGGAAAAATCATAATAGCGACCCTGCGCGTCCGGTTCGGAATAGGGATCGACCAGCAGCGCGGTATAGCGCGTAAACAGCGCATAGCGTTGTTCCGCCGGCGCGAGCTGCGGGAAATGGTCAATCCAGCGGCGGCTCACCATGCGGGAGGGAACCGGGTAGCTGTCGTCGTTCAAAAAGCGCAGCAGGTTGATCTCCTCGACGCCGAGATGGTTGAGCAGCCTTTTGTAATCCTCCGACAGTTCGAGCATATCGGCGATAACCTCGGGACAGAGGGGCCCTTCGGGATAGGTTTTATACAGGTATTGCACCGGCGCCTGCGGCTGGAATATCGCCTGCAGCGTGGTGTCGGCCAGCGCCAGCGGCGGATGAACATAGTTGGTGATGCTGAAGCGCTCGGCGGCCAGCAGGCTGTCGCAGCGCCGGGCGTCGATAGCGTGACGCGCCAGCACCGAGCCGATCCAGTCGAGTTCGGCGGAGTCTGGCGCCGGGCTTTGGGCCGCGAGATAGACCCGCTGTTTAAAGGCTTTGGTAAAGGCGCGATAGGGCTGCGCCGCATCCTGATATTTGGTGTCGGCGTAATAACTGGACAGACTGATGATCCCGACGTGGGATTGGCCAGCCGCCTGCAGCAGGCTTTGCACCATCAGGCCGGAGCCGATGGACGGGGAAAGCAGGATCAACGAACGCAGGTGGGGTAAGGTGGCCCACGGCACCTGCCGCAGCACCTCGTAATAGCGATCGGCGGGCACGGCGAGGATCAGCCGCTGCCAGTCGCCGCCGATGAGCGACAGATCGTCGCAATAGCTGTCTACTGCCACCTGCGCATCACGCTGGGTCTGCCGCGCCTTGCCGACGCCTTCCAGATGCAGACTGGGCGTGTGCGTCAGATGCGCCTTCAGGCGTTGTCCTTTCTCGCTGGGGCGATTGTACAGGCCGATGCGCGTATCGGCCGCGGCCTGGATATCCGCAGCCAATTGGATCGCCGCCGGACCGGCGCCGAGGATCAGGGTAGGAAATGCGTTATTCATGGCGATGAGACTCCAAAATCAAGAGATCGTACAGCGGGGTGGCAACCGGTTTACCGCTGACGCGCCAGGGTGAACGGGCAGCCAGATGGTGATAAGGGCAGTTGAAGATCGACTTAAGGCCGTTACCGTAGCGCAGCAGCAGTTTGCCGCGCTGGGGCAGTAAAGGCCGCAGTTGCGTCAGCAAGGTCTGCTTGTCCGCCACCAGAGAGGCGATGATGATGTGATCGATGTCGCGGTCGGTCAGGCCGTTCAATTTATCGATGCAGGGGATTTGCCGTGACAGCCCCAGATGGCGCGTGAGGCGGCGGGCAAAACGCTGTGCCGCCGGGTCGCAATCGTAGCAAATGACGGTGGCGGAGAGCCTGGCGACCAGCGCCAGCGCGGTGGTGGGCAAGGCGCCGCTGCCCACCAGCAACACTCGTTCACCGGGTTTGATGTCGGCGGCGGCGATCTCCAGCTGCAGGGCGCTATCGAAACTGTTCAGGTAGGCGTTGGTCTGCGCCGGCTCCCGGCAGAGCGTGGCGACGCGATGCTTCTCGTAATCGCACAAGGCGGCATTGGCCACCGCTCGCAGCTGGGTGATTTGCGCCGTTATCGAGCGATCGTTTTCCAGCTTGCGGCGATAGGCCTGCAGCTGCGGCAGATCGTTAAAGGCCTGCAGGCGGCTGAAGCGCCGTTCCAGCAGGGAAAAATGGCGCCGATCTTGCCGGGCGGAACGGTGAAGCTGGTGGATTTCCTGTTGCAAGCCGGCGAGTTGCGCCAGCATGTCCGCCTTGGTCAGAGTGTACATGGGGTTTCTCCGTGTGCGTGCAACAGCTGTGTCGGCAGCAGAAAGGGGTAGCCTTGGGGGCTGATGCCGCTTTCGATACCGACGCCAAATACGCGGGACATCATCGGGTGCCCCATCATCTGATGGGTGTCGCCGTGGCAAATGACGCGTCCGTGCTCGAGCAAGGTGAGAGAATGGCAGTAGCGCAGCGCCAGCCCCAGATCGTGGATCACCAGCAGCGTGATGCAGCGATGACGCCGGCTGTAGTCGGCGATCTGATTGAGTACGCGCAGCTGATGGTGGATGTCCAGCGCGCTGGTGGGCTCGTCGAGTAAAATGAGCTGCGGCTGAGAGACGAAGGCCTGCGCCAACATCACCAACTGCCGCTGCCCGCCGCTGAGGCGGTTGAAAGGGCGATCGGCAAGTGCGGAAATGCCGCATTCCGCCAGCGCCTGTTCGACCGCGTCGGCCTGTGCGGCACTGACGCGCCACCCCAACTGCCGTACCTTGCCCAGCAGCACCATGTCAAACGCGGTCAACGCCGACTCGCTGCGATTGAGTTGCGGCACATAGGCGATGCGGCTGGTTTTCGGATCGAGCGGGCGCTCGCGGTAGGCGATAGCGCCGCTGTGCGGCAGCATGCGATTGATCGCTTTGAGCAGCGTCGATTTGCCGGCGCCGTTGGGCCCGATGATGCCGCCGAGCTTTGCCTCCGGCCAGGCCAATGAAACGTCGGCTAACAGCTGACGTCGATGCAGCGTGACGCCGACGCCGGTGAGGGTCAGTTGAGTCATGGGCGTTTAACCTGTCGGGTGACGAAGTAGAACAGCACCGGCACGCCGATTAAGGCGATAACGATGCCGATGGGCACTACGCCGTTCGGCAGCACCAGTTTGGCGACGATCGACGCGCACAGCAGCAGCAGGCTGCCGCAAAGGGCGGAAATGCAGATCAGATAGCGTTGATCCTCGCCCACCAGAAAACGGGCGAAATGCGGGGCGATCAGCCCGACGAACCCGATGGTGCCGACAAACGAGACTGAGGCGGCCGTCAGTAAGGTCGCCAGCAGAAAGGCCAGCTTGCGCAGCGCGCTGACGTTGATGCCCAGCCCCTGGGCCTGTTCTTCGCCGGCGGACAGTGCGGTCAGGCGCCAGGCCAGCCGCAGGCTGACGACCAGCGCGCAGAACAGGACGCCGCCGGTGATCGCCACGCCGTGCATATTGGCTTTGAGCAGGCTGCCGAACAGCCAGAAGACGATTTGCTGCATGGCTTCGGGCGAGGCCAGAAACAGCAGCAGGGATTGCAGCGACTGAAAGAAGAACAGCACCACGATGCCGCTCAGCACCAAAATTTGCGGCGTCATGCCGCGGCGCTGTCCCAGCAGATAGATAGGCACGCAGGCCAACAGCGCCATCAGCGAAGCCAGCAGCGGCGTGCCCAGTGCCAGCGCGCCACCCAGGCTGAATCCGGTGATGATCGACAGCGCCGCGCCAAATCCCGCCGCGGCCGAGATCCCCAACGTATACGGGCTGGCGAGGGGGTTGGCCAGCACGGTCTGCATCAACAGACCGGCCAGCGCCAGGCTGGCGCCGACGACCAACGCGGTGAGCGTCATCGGCAAGCGAATCGACCAGAAAACCACCTGATGCAGCTCGTTGCCTGGCGCGGAGCCGGGCCAGAGCATGGGCAGGATATCCGAGAGGCTAAGGTGCGCGGCGCCGACGGTCAGATCGACGACGGTGGCCGCCAGCAGCGCGCCGAGCAGCGCCAGCGTCAATAGCACGCGGCGCAGCCTGCGCCGTTGTAAAAACGCACGTCCTGTGTGGGCCACGGCTACTCTCCTTGCCAGCGTTGCAGGAAGACGCCGTCAGCCTCTATCGGTAAGTATTGGCGGTAGAACTGCGCCAGGTTGCGTGGGGGATCAACGTCGGCAAACGCGGCCGGATAGAGGGCTTTCGCCAGATACTGAACAAAAATAAAATCGTAAATCGTGCGCGCGCCGCCATGGTAGAGCGCATAGAGGCGCTGGTCTTTTATCGCCGGCAGCTGCGGCCAACCGGCACGCTGGGCGTACTGAGCGAGGCGTGCCTGAAGGGGGGCCGCCTGTGCGCCGTAGCCCATCGGTACGGCGTTTGGCATGTTTTCCCAGTCGCCGCCGGCGAGGAAAATGACGTCCGGCTTTTGGGTCAGTACATAGTCGGCGCGTAAAGGCGCGGGGCTACCGACGACGCCGGCGGCGATATTGCGGGCGCCGGCCAGCTGTAACAGCGGCCCCCAGACGGAGGCGCCATAGCTGCTGCTGTATTCGCCGGGCCCCTTGTCGCCGAGTTCGATATAAGCGGTCGGTGGCGGCAGCTGCGCCTCGCGAATACGCCGTTGAGTCTCTTCAAGGCTCTGCCGATACTCGCTGGCCAGCCGTTCTGCCCGCTCGGGGTGGCCCATCGCCTGACCCATGGCCCGAATGCTGGCGAGTTTGACTTCCGCACCCTGGTTGAAGTCGACGACGATGTAAGGAATGTTGAGTTGTTGCAGCACCGGCAGGTAGTTGGCGAAGCCGTCGAGCTGCCATTTCGCCAGGATCAGCAGGTCTGGCCGCGTGGTCAGCAGGCGTTCGAAGTCAAAGCTCTGATTGTAGAGCGAACCGACATCGACCAGCTGAGCGAGCCGCGGCAGAGCCGCCTGATAACGCGGCCATTGGCTGGTGCGCAAGGCCCAGTCGCTTTTAGAGAAGGCGGCCACCTGTTGAAAACTGTCCGGGCCGTTCACCGCCAGAAAATCTTCGTAGTAAAAGCCGATATAGGCGCGTTGTGCGGGGGCGGCCAGGGTGACCTGGCGTCCTTCTGCGTCGGTGAGGTGGATTTCAGCTTGCGCGACGTGGCAAAAGAGCAGCCACGCAGTCAGCATACAGACGAGGCGAGGTAACATGATTGACATCCCTTTACGATTAATTGTGATGTTATAATGTAACAATTAATCGCGGGATTCAAACTTTCCTGTCAGGCGAGGCGAGCGCTGCGTGAGCGAAGGCGGTGAGAGCCTGGCGGCCATAAAAAGTGTGCGGGCAATTTTTCTCGGCGTCATTTTGCGCGGGCCAAGAATTTTTTCTGAGAAATCCCTCCGCCTTGCGCAACAATCGTTTACAATTTGCCAAATCCCGGTCGCGCGTCGTTTTTGTAAAGTTTCGTATTTTTAGTAGGTTAATGACGTGCGACTCTTGAAACTGTGACGAATGCCCATACGATCTAGGGTATCTTAGACAGCGTTTTGTTAACATTTATGAGGAAGTAAACATTTTATGATGCGTATAGCTCTGTTCCTGCTCACCAACCTGGCGGTGATGTTGGTTTTCGGGCTGGTGCTCAGCCTGACAGGAATCCAATCCAGTAGCGTTCAGGGCCTGATGATCATGGCCGGTCTGTTCGGCTTCGGCGGCGCTTTCGTGTCGTTGCTGATGTCCAAGTGGATGGCGCTGCGCTCCGTGGGCGGGGAAGTGATTGAACAACCGCGTAACGAAACCGAAAACTGGCTGCTGGAAACGGTACGCCGTCAGTCGCAGCAGGCGGGCATCGCCATGCCGCAGGTCGCTATCTACCACGCGCCGGACATCAACGCCTTCGCCACCGGCGCGCGCCGTGACGCCTCGCTGGTCGCCGTCAGCACCGGCCTGCTGCAGAGCATGAGCCGCGACGAGGCGGAAGCGGTCATCGCGCACGAAATCAGCCACGTCGCCAACGGCGATATGGTGACCATGACCCTGATTCAGGGCATCGTGAACACCTTCGTCATCTTCATTTCGCGCCTGATCGCGCAGGTCGCCGCCGGCTTCCTGGGCAACCGTGATGGCGAAGGGGAAGGCAACGGCAACCCGATGATTTACTTCGCGGTGTCGATGGTACTGGAACTGGTGTTCGGCATCCTGGCAAGCATCATCACCATGTGGTTCTCGCGTCACCGCGAGTTCTACGCCGACGCCGGCTCCGCCAAGCTGGTGGGCCGCGAGAAGATGATCGCCGCCTTGCAGCGCCTGAAAACCAGCTACGAACCGCAGGAAGCGGGCAGCATGATGGCGTTCTGCATCAACGGTAAATCCAAGTCGTTTAGCGAGCTGTTCATGTCGCACCCGCCGCTCGACAAGCGTATCGAAGCGCTGCGTTCCGGCCAGTACCTGAAGTAATCGGCTGAATGAAAGGAAAAACCCCGGCTTGCCGGGGTTTTTTTATGTCCGCTATTTCACCTCGCGGCTTGGCTGCGCCGTTTGCGCCGTCGATTGGGTGATGCGCAGGCTGCTGACCGCCGCCGCCAGAGTGGCGAACACGCCGGCCAGGATCAGCGAAGCGTGGGTACCAGAGGTGGGGAACAGGTTGAACATCAGCGCCACCAGCGCGGCCCCCGAGGTTTGCCCCAGCAGGCGAGCGGTGCCCAGCATGCCGCTGGCGCCGCCGCTGCGGTTACGCGGCGCGGCGGAGATGATGGTGTGATTGTTGGGCGACTGGAACAGGCCGAAGCCGGCGCCGCACAGCACCATGCGCCAGATGATGTCCCCATTCGACGGATCCGCGGGCAGCAGCGCCAGCGAGAACAGCCCAAGCGCGAACACCGCCAGCCCAATGCAGCCCAGCAGGCCGGCGTGCACGCGCTCCACCAGCCGGCCGGCGATCGGTGCCATGACTACGATCGCCAGCGGCCACGGTGTCAGCAGCAGCCCGGTCGCCACTTCGTCGCGGCCCAATGCGCTTTGCAGGAAGAACGGTAACGACACCATCGCCAGCATTTGCGCAGCAAACGAGCAGATTGAGGTGCCCATCGACAGGGCGAAGATCGGGATGCGCAGCAGGTCGACCGGCAGCAGCGGAAATTCCTGGCGCAGCTGGCGGCGCACGAACACCGCGCCAATCGCCAGCAGCGCGGCGATCTCGCTGAAGATCAGCGTCAGGCTTTGGCCCTGGGCGAAGCCGCTGATGGCGGTGATCAGCAGGCCGAACGTCAACGCGTTCAGCACGGCGCTGGTGGGATCGAAACGGCGGTTATCGCTTTTTTGGCCGTTGGCCGGCAGGAACTTCATGCCCAGCAGCAGCGCGACGAGGCCGATCGGCAGGTTGATGGCGAACAGCCACTGCCAGGAAGCGACCGACAGGATCGCCGCCGCCACCGTTGGCCCGGCCGCCGAGGAGCAGGCGACGATCAGCGAGTTGATGCCCATGCCGCGGCCGAGAAAACGCTGCGGATAGATGATGCGGATCAGCGCGGTGTTGACGCTCATGATGGCGGCGGCACCAAAGCCTTGCAGCACGCGGGCGATGGTCAGCGTAAGCAGCGAGTCGGACAGGGCGCAGAACAGCGAGGTAATGCTGAACACCAGCAAGCCGGCCTGATAGATGCGGCGATAGCCGATCAGATCGCCGAGCGACGCCAGCGACAGCAGAGACACGGTGATCGCCAGCTGATAGGCGTTAACCACCCAAATGGAGCTGGCCGGGCTGGCGTTGAGATCGCGCGCGATGGTGGGCAGCGCCACGTTGGCTATCGCGCCGTCGAGCACGGATACGGTAATGCCGAGGGCGATGGCGAGGATCGCCCCATAGCGTTGCGGGACGGGGAGGCCGTCGGAACAAGGACGCATGTTGGTCTCAGCGGTATTTATTCAGGGGAGTATTATCATGCTAATCATATTCGCCCGTGATTGCATGCCCCTTGTCCGCTTTATTGTAAACGGCGGTGAGCGGGCTGGGGTTATCCATTAGGCTTCAATCGCTTAGCGTTCAGCCGCGTTGCGCGCCGCGATCTGTTCCGATTATACTGAAACCCTTGTTTAAATTTCCTGAAACAAAACCGTTAAGTAGGGTATTCACCATGGCTAACGCAGATTCAGACAAGCAACCGGATGCCGTCTCATCCGTGATGAAAGTGTTCGGCATTTTGCAGGCGCTCGGCGATGAGCGCGAAATTGGCATTACCGAACTGTCCCAGCGGGTGATGATGTCCAAAAGCACCGTCTACCGTTTTCTGCAAACCATGAAAGCGCTGGGCTACGTCTCGCAGGAAGGCGAGACGGAAAAGTATGCGCTGACGCTCAAGCTGTTCGAGCTGGGTGCCAAATCGCTGCAGAATGTCGATCTGATCCGTAGCGCCGACGTACAGATGCGCGAGCTGTCGAACCGCACCCGCGAAACCATCCACCTCGGTGCCCTGGACGAGGACGGCATCGTCTATATCCACAAGATTGACGCAATGTACAACCTGCGCATGTATTCGCGCATCGGCCGCCGCAACCCGCTGCACAGCACCGCCATCGGTAAAGTGCTGCTGGCCTGGCGCGATCGGGATGAGGTGGCGCAGATCCTGTCGCAGATTGAATTTACCCGCAGCACCGAGCATACCCTGACCAGCGCCGCCGAACTGTTGCCGGTGCTGGAGCGGGTGCGTAAGCAGGGATACGGCGAAGATGCCGAGGAACAGGAGGCGGGGATCCGCTGCATCGCGGTGCCGGTCTTCGATCGGTTCGGGGTGGCGATCGCCGGGCTGAGCCTCTCTTTCCCGACGCTGCGTTTTTCCGAAGCGGCGCGGGAGGAGTATGTGGCGCTGCTGCACGTCGCCGCCCGGCGCATCAGTGAACAGCAGGGCTATCACGACTACCCGTTCTAACCCTTCGCTTCGATGAACAAGGCGCGGCCATGGCAGCGCCTTGTTGCTATTTTGCGCCCGGCGTCAGCCGCTGCGCAATCCGCTCCAGCACTAACATCAGCAGCAGCGTGGCCGCCACCAGGATCATGGTCAGCGTCGCGCCGTTGGCGATGCTGCCGCGATCGGTCAGGCTGAAGATAGTGACCGGCAGCGTCGCCCAGCTCGGTGGGTAGATCATCATGGTCGCGCCCAGCTCACCCATCGACAGCGACAGGCTGAGGGCGAAGGCGGAGATCATATAGGGAGCGATCATCGGCAGGGTGACGTGACGCAGGCGAAACAACGGCGAAGCACCCAGGCTGGCGGCGACGTTTTCGTAGTCGCTCGAAAGCCGGGTCAGCCCGGCCATCACGTTGCCGAAGGTGAAGGCGGAAATCAGCACGAAGTGGGCGACGGGCACGATCAGGAAGGTACCGTTCATCTGCAGCGGCCCCTGGCTGAATGCCACCAGCATGCCTAAACCGATCGACACCGAAGGCACCGCGCTGGGTATGAAGAACAGCGTACTCAGCAGGCGCTGGCCGCGCCCCTGATGGTGGCGCAGCGCCAACGCCGCCCAGGTGCCGCACAGCAGCGCGAACAGGCTGGCGCTGAAACCGATAGCCAGGTTGGCGACCAGCGCGTCCCAGGAGGCACCGCTGAAGGCCTGGCGGAAATGGCTTAGAGTGAAGCCGCTCGGCAGCACGCCGTTCCACTGTTCGCTCAGGCTGGACATCAGGATCACCGCCAGCGGCAGGCAGAAGAACAGGGCGAACAGCGTGACCGCCAGCGTGCAGGTCAGGGTGCGGCCGGTGCGAGACCAAATCAACATCGTCAGTTCCTCAGCCCGGCGCGCGCCGCGGCGTAGCGGTAAAGGGAGAACAGCCCGAGCGACAGTGCGATATTCACGACGGCGATCGTGCAGGCGACGGCGTAATCCGACTCCAGAATCGCTTTGGAGTAGACCATCATCGGCAGCGTGGTGACGCCCTTGGCGCCGATAAACAGCACGATGCCGAATTCATTGGTGGTCAACAGCAAACACAGGCTGCCGCCGGCCAGCAAGGCCGGCAGCGCGGCGGGCAAAATCACCTGGCGTACCACGCGCCCTGGCCGGGCGCCGAGGATGCTGGCGGCCTCGAGCTGGCTGCGATCGATCTGCGACAGCGCCGCCATCAGCGGGCGCATCACCAGTGGCGTAAACACGGTGATTTCCGCCAGGATCACGCCCCAAATGGAATAAAGAAAGTCCACCGGCGGCAGGGTAAAACCGAAGGCCGCCATCAGCGTGCCGTTCAGCAGGCCGGCGGATCCGTAGATAAAGGTGAAGGCCAGCGTGATCAGGAAGGTCGGCATGGCGATAAAGGTATCGATCACCCGGGCGATCAGCCGGCTGCCGGGGAACGGCGTAAACACCAGCAGCAGCGACAGCAGGGTGCCGAGCACCAGGCAGCCCAGCGTCGCCAGCAGCGCAATCTGCAGCGTGTTGAGCAGGGCGCCGACAAAGCGTCGGGATTCGAACACCTGTTGCAGCGCGGCGGCGCTGAACAGCCCCTGATCGTCGGTAAACGCCTGTTTGACGATCAGCGCCAGCGGATAGAAAAACAGCGTCGCCAGCACCAGCAGCGGCAGCAAGATCCACAGACGGCGCGGCAAGCGCAGCCGCAGAGCCGGGCGAATAAGCAGAGTCGGTCATGTCAGTCCTCGATCAGTACCGCGTCGTCGGGGGCGAAATAGAGCGGCACGCGCTCGCCGATCTGGGGCATCTGGCTGCGATGGGTGGTGACCACGCGCAGCGGATGGCCTTCCGCGTCGAACTGCAGGTGCGTCAACTCCCCCTGCCAGTGAATGTCGCGCAGCGTACCGATGAGGCAGTTGCTGCGCTGGGCGTCGGCATCGAGCGCAATATGCTGCGGCCGAATACACAGCAGTTTGTCGAAACCGCGTTGCGCACCATAGGTAAAGCAGCCGATCACTTTGCCGGCGCAGCTGACGGTGGTCATGCCTTGCCCGGTAGTGGTCTCCAGCGCGGTGGCCGGCAGCAGGTTGGCGCGGCCGAGGAACTCGGCGGCGAAACGGTTCGTTGGATGATGGTACAGCGCGCGGGTCTCGCCGTGGGCGATCAGGTGGCCGTCGCGCATGATGCCAATCTTGTCCGCCAGCGTCAGCGCTTCGCCCTGATCGTGGGTGACGTACAGGATGGTCAGATCCGGCAGTTCGCGGTGCAGGCGGGCGATCTCTTCCACCATGCTGTGGCGAATTTGCGCGTCCAGCGCCGACAGCGGTTCATCCAGCAGCAAGACTTTGGGGCGCACCGCGATGGCGCGGGCGATCGCCACGCGCTGCTGTTGGCCACCGGAGAGCTGGCTGGGATAGCGCTTGGCGTAGGCGGACATGCCGACGATGGCCAACGCCTCTTCGACGCGCTCGGCGGTGAGGCCGCGCGGCTTGCCCTGGGCGCGCAGGCCGAACGCCACATTGTCTTCGACGCGCATATGCGGAAACAGCGCGTAGTTCTGTACCACCATGCCCAGGCCGCGCTCATAAGGTGGCACGTCGGTGACATCAACGTCACCGATGGCAATACGCCCGGCGGAGGGCTGCACGAAGCCGGCGATCGCCCGCAGCACGGTGGTTTTGCCCGAACCGGAGGGGCCGATCAGCGCCAGCACTTCGCCGGGGGCGATGGTGAGCGTCAGGGGTTTCAGCACCTCGGTGCCGCGGTACGACACGCTGACGCGGTCGAGCTGAATGCCCGACGGCCCGGCGATGTCCTGGCTGCTATCCCGCGCCTCGGCGCGGGAAGAGAGGGTAGAAGGCATCGTCAGCGTCATTCGGTCACCTTGTGCCAGCGGGAGATATCGGCGGACAGGCTGCTCACCACCTGATTCCAGTCCGGCGCCCAGATGTCCACGCCTTTCAGCGCCGCCTGCGACTGCCTGAAGTTATCGTCGGTCGGGGTGACGTCCTTACGCACCGGCATGCCGTAGGAAATGGCGCTGACGCTGCTCTGGGCTTCTTTGCTCAGCAGGAAGTCGATCAGCTTTTTGCCGTTGGCGCTTTGCGGCGCGCCTTGCACCAGGCCGACATAGTAAGGCAGCACCAGCGTGCTGCGCTTGCCGTCCGGCCCGGCCGGCCAGAACACCTTCACGTTCGGGTTGCTGCGCATCTGCGCCAGGTTCATCTGCAGATCGCCGTTGGCCACCAGCAGCTCGCCTTTATTGACCAGCGCGGTCAGCTTGCCGGTGGAAGCGGAAGGGCCGACGTTGTTGCTTTGCAGTTTGCCGAGGTAGTCGAAACCGGCGTCTTTGCTGCCGAAGCTGTGAAACGCCTGCAGCATCACCGCGGTGCCGTCACCCGCCTGGCCCGGCGTGGAGTACTGCAGCTTGTTGCGGAACTGCGCGTCCAGCAGCTGCTGATAGCTGGCGGGCGCCTGCGGCAACAGTTTGGCGTTATAGATGAAGCTCAGGTAGTTGTTCACCAGCGGCACGAACTGCGGCTGGGCGTCGGCGATCTGCGCCGCATCCTGCGGGGTGAAATCCTGCAGCAGTTTTTCCGCGGCGGCGCGCTGGATGAACGGCGGCAGCGTCACCAGCACGTCGGCCTGCGGGTTGCTGCGCTCTTTCGACAGCCGCTCGACGATGGCGCCGGAACCGCCTTCGACGTACTGCACCTTGATGCCGGTTGCCTGAGTGAAGGCGTCGAACTGGGTTTGATACCAGCTGTGATCGCCGTCGTGCAACCCATCGGCGGAGTAGACGGTCACCACTGCGTCGGCGGCCCAGGCCGGCGCGGCGCCGAGTGCGATGGCGGTCATCACGACCAGACGAGAAAGTTTCATAGCTTCAGCCTCACTGTTGCGGGTTAATGCGAAACTGGTATACACCAGATATGCGGCCAAGCTAATCGGCGAATATGACAAACAAATGAAAGCGGCAAAATATATTTACCGGCAACGGGGATCGGGCTTGGGAGCGAAAGGGGGCGGCAGGCGCAGCCCCGTCATGCAGAGGGTTAAAGCGTATCGACTTCGATGCGCAGGCTGTCGTGGCGCCAGTATTCGATATCGAAATCGAGAATGCGGCCGTGCTGATCGTAATTTAATCGGCGCAGCAGCAAGGCGGGCAGGCCGACCATGGCGCCGAGCGCGTTGGCGGCGCGGTAAGGCAGGGCCGTTGGATAGAACGACAGATGCATGTTGCTGTAAATCAACGCATAATGCTGTTGATAGACCTCGGTCAGGCTGCCGTTGAGATCGTGGCTGAGCAGTTCCGGCACCCGCTGCGGCAGGCAGTGGTTTTCGCAATAGCAGATGGCGCGGCCGTCGGCGTAGCGCACGCGGCGTAGCAGATACACCTGATCGAACGGTTCGAGCGCCAGCGGCTGCATCACGTCGAGCGGCACCGTGGTTTTTTCGCCGGACAGCAGCGCGGTGCGCGGCGTGCGCCCCTGCTCCTGGCAGAGGCGGTGGAAGTTGGTGTTCTGCGTCGGATCCAGCCACAGCCGCTCCGGCGTGACGAACCAACCGCGGCGATCGGCGCGGTAGATGGCGCCGGTGGCCTCCAACTGCGCCAGGCTCTCGCGAATGGTAACGCGGGTGGTGGAGAAGATGGCGCACAGCTCGCGCTCCGAAGGCAGCTTGTCGCCCGCCTGCAGCGCGCCGCGGGTGATACGCGCCAGAAGCTGATCCTTGATCTGCAGGTAGTGGGGCATATCGCCCTGATGTTCTTTCATTTCATCTCGCTATGGCATCGGCCCGACATTCCGGCACGCGCTTATTATACATAGCCAGATGAATTTTTTGTTTCACCGCGCTTTGTCGTTTGACCAGGGAAGGAATTTGCCGCCACAATGCCTGCAATCTGGTATAGACCAAATAGGTGAATAACATGTCCGATCGTAACTACCTGCTGTTGACCCCCGGCCCGTTGACCACGTCGAAAACGGTAAAAGAGGCGATGCTGTTCGACAGCTGCACCTGGGATGAAGATTACAACCTGGGCGTGGTGCAAAGCATCCGCCAGCAGTTGGTGGCGCTGGCGACGCCGTCCGCCGGTTACACCTCGGTGTTGCTGCAGGGCAGCGGCAGTTTTGCGGTGGAAGGCGTGCTGGGGACGGTCATCGGCCCGCAGGACAAGCTGCTGATCGTCAACAACGGCGCCTACGGGGCGCGAATGATCGAAATGGCGCGGCTGATGGACATCGACCACCACGCTTTCGACTGCGGCGAGGTCAATGAGCCGGACGTGGCGGCGATGGAGGCGGTGCTGAAAAGCGATGCGCGCATCAGCCATATCGCCATGGTGCACTGCGAAACCACCACCGGCATGCTCAACCCGCTGCAGAAAGTCGCCGGCCTGGCGGCGCGCAACGGCAAGACCTTTATCGTCGACGCCATGAGCAGCTTCGGCGGCATTCCGCTGGATGTGGACGCGCTGGGCATCGATTTTCTGATCAGCTCCGCCAACAAATGCATTCAGGGCGTGCCGGGCTTCGCTTTCGTCATCGCCCGCCGCAGCGAGCTGGAGAAATGTGCCGGCTGTTCACGCTCGCTGTCGCTGGATCTGTATGCCCAGTGGCGCTGTATGGAAGACCAGGCCGGCAAATGGCGCTTTACGTCGCCGACCCACACCGTGTTGGCCTTTGCACAGGCGCTGAAAGAACTGGAACAAGAGGGCGGCATTGCCGCGCGCCACCGCCGCTATCAGACCAATCAGCGGCGGCTGGTGGCGGGTATGCGCGAGCTGGGCTTTGAGACTCTGCTGGACGATGCGTTGCATTCGCCGATCATCACCGCGTTCTATTCGCCAAAGGCCGACACTTACCGCTTTGCCGAATTTTATCAGCGCCTGAAGCAGCAAGGGTTTGTGATCTATCCCGGCAAAGTGTCGCAGAGCGACTGCTTCCGCATCGGCAACATCGGGGAAATTTATCCGCAGGATATCGAACGTTTGCTGGCGGCCGTCGGGCAGGCGATGTACTGGAATTAATAAGGATTGACCATGAAACAGATCAACGCAGTGATCCTCGACTGGGCCGGCACCACGGTGGACTTCGGCTCCTTTGCGCCAACGCAGATTTTTGTCGAGGCATTCAAACAAACCTTCGATATCGACATCAGCCTGGCGGAGGCGCGCATTCCGATGGGGCTGGGTAAATGGCAGCACATCGAGGCGCTGGGCAAGCTGCCGGCGGTCGACGCGCGCTGGCGGCAGAAGCTGGGCCGTTCGATGAGCCATCAGGACATCGACGCGCTGTATCAGGCGTTTATGCCGCTGCAAATCGCCAAAGTGATCGACTTCGCCGATCCCATCGAGGGTGTGCCGCAGGTGATTGCCGGGCTGCGCGAACAGGGCATTAAAATCGGCTCCTGCTCCGGTTATCCGCGTGCGGTGATGGAGGTGCTGGTGCCTGCCGCCGCGCAGCGCGGCTACGCGCCAGATTACTGGGTCGCCACTGACGATCTCGCCGCCGGTGGCCGGCCGGGGCCGTGGATGGCGTTGCAGAACGCGATCGCGCTGGGCATCGATGCGGTGGCGCACTGCGTGAAGGTGGACGACGCGGTGCCGGGCATTGCTGAAGGGTTGAACGCCGGGATGTGGAGCGTCGGATTGGCGCTGTCCGGCAATGAGTTTGGCGCGACCTGGCAGGAGTACCGCCAAATGGCGGAAGGTGAGATAGAGCTACGCCGTACGGCGGCTGCCGATAAGCTGTACGCGGCGGGCGCGCACTATGTGATAGACACGCTGGCGCACTTGCCGGGGGTGATCGCCGACATCAACCGGCGGCTGGCGAACGGCGAGCGGCCGTAACGACCGAGCGCGGGGCATAAAAAAACCGGGGATAATCCCCGGTTTTTTCGTTTTGAGACGGCGTTAACGGTGAGCCAATTCGACTTCGTCTTCGCTGTCCATCACGGCTTTGTCGGTTTGCTTCATCAGCTGGCTGGTGATGGTGCCTGCCGCCATGGAGCCGTTGACGTTCAGCGCGGTACGGCCCATGTCGATCAGCGGTTCGACCGAGATCAGCAGCGCGACCAGCGTCACCGGCAGGCCCATCGCCGGCAGCACGATCAGCGCGGCGAAGGTAGCACCGCCGCCCACGCCCGCTACGCCGGCGGAGCTGATGGTGACGATGCCGACCAGGGTGGCGATCCACACCGGATCCAGCGGGTTGATGCCGACGGTCGGCGCAACCATTACCGCCAGCATTGCCGGGTAGAGGCCCGCACAGCCGTTCTGGCCGATGGTGGCACCGAAAGACGCTGAGAAGCTGGCGATGGATTCCGGCACGCCCAGGCGGCGGGTCTGCGCTTCCACGTTCAATGGAATGCTGGCGGCGCTCGAGCGGCTGGTGAAGGCGAAAGTGATCACCGGCCACACCTTGCGGAAGAACTTCATCGGGTTAACGCCGGTGAAGGCCAGCAGCACAGCGTGCACCACGAACATGATGGCCAGGCCGATATACGAGGCCACCACAAAGCTGCCGAGCTTGACGATGTCGTGAATGTTGGAACCGGCGACCACTTTGGTCATCAGCGCCAGCACGCCGTACGGCGTCAGCTTCATGACCAGACGCACCAGCTTCATCACCCAGGCCTGCAGGGTGTCGATAGCCACCAGTACGCGCTCGCCTTTCGGCTTGTCGTCTTTCAGCAGCTGCAGCGATGCCACGCCGAGGAAGGTGGCGAAAATCACCACGCTAATGATCGACGTCGGGCTGGCCCCGGTCAGATCGGCGAACGGGTTTTTCGGGATGAACGACAGCACCATCTGCGGCACGGTCAGGTCGGCCAGTTTACCCACGTAGTTGGTCTGGATCGCCGTCAGGCGCGCGCTTTCCTGCGCGCCCTGCACCAGGCCTTCGGCGGTCAGGCCGAACAGGTTGGTGACCAGCACGCCCACCAGCGCCGAGATCAGCGTGGTGAACAGCAGCGTGCCGATAGTCAGGACGCTGATTTTGCCCAGAGAAGAGGCGTTGTGCAGCTTGGCCACCGCGCTCAGGATCGAGGCGAACACCAGCGGCATGACGAACATTTGCAGCAGCTGCACATAGCCGTTGCCGACGATGTTGAACCAGCTGATGGATTCTTTCAGCACCGGGTTGTCGGAGCCGTACACCAGCTGCAGGCCCAGGCCGAACACCACGCCGACCACCAGGCCGACCAGCACTTTTTTCGCCAGGCTCCATTGCTTGTGGCGGGTTTGCGCCAACAGCAACAGGAGCGCGACAAACACCAGCACGTTAATCACGAGCGGAAGATTCATCCCCAATGTCTCCAATAATCTTTCTTATAAAAACGACTACGCATCACGTATGTCGCGATGTAAATATCGTAACAGTTTGCCGAGTGGCCTACTTATATCCAAATGGAATTTGATATAGCTTTTTGTGTGTTTTTGTTCGTTTTATATACATGAAGGTGATGGGTTGAGCGGATTTTTGTGATCAGAGTCTGATATTTCTGATTTGCTCGACATAGGATTGCACCGGCAGGGTGAAATCACCTTGCCAACAGATGGCAAACGCCACCAGGCACAGACACAGCACGCGCTCGAGCTGATTGCCTTTTTGCGAGTTGAGCAGCGGCAGGCGAAAACGCCAGCGGCATGGCCACAGCAGCGGAACGCCGGCGGGAGTGAGCATATCGGCCAGCAGATGACTGAAGTAACCGATGATCATGGCGTGCAGCGCGTCGGCCGGGATCGGCCAGCTGCGCGGCACGTCCAGCTGGAACAGCGCCATGCCGCCGGCGATCGCCAGCAGGCTGTGGGTGAAGCCGCGGTGGCCGAAGGCGCGGGCGATGGGCAGGGCAATCCAGCGCAGACGCTGGCCCAGTACCGACTTGGGGTGATCGATGTCCGGCAGCAGCGAGGTCAGCAGCGCGGCGGGTATGATGTGCCACCAGTCGCCGGTAGCCAGCTCTGGCGTCACTTCCGCCTTCTTGGCGAAGATCGCGCAAGCGACAGAGAATATAAGGTGTCCTTCCGCGGTCATGCTGTTGCGATTCCGGCTGGTAAACTGTTAATTTATCCAGTATATGGGAAAATTCCCAGTAGTGGAAGCAGTTACCCTGTAACCAATTGTGTATTTTTCCCGGTTTTACAACGGCTTGTTACGGCAATGCGTAACAAATCATCGCTTTTGACGGACGTGAACAAAAAGCGGGCAATGGGCGGTGCGGAACGGAGAGAAACAAGGGCGGTTTTCAGTACGCAGCGGCGGGAGGAAGCGGCGGCCGCGAAGAGCGCTGCGTGGCAGTGACAACGTTTCGCGGACCGTCGCTTTCCCTGCCGCCCAGCATAATAACAACAGCATGCCGATTCAATAATAATGAAACGCTGTTTCGTTTGTTTTGCGGCACGGATCCCTTTTATGGCGCTGAGCGGAAAGCCAGGGCGCCGGTGGCCGGCGCCGCAGGTCAGGCAAAGTGGGCGGGGGTGAGCTGTTCCAGGGTCTCCAGCTGGTGGTCTGCCAGCGCCCAGCGCGGATCGTGGCGGTATTCGGCGGCCGGGATCACGATGGAGCGCATGCGCGCGGCCTTGGTGGCGATCATGCCGTTAAAGGAGTCTTCCAGCGTGATGCAGCGCAGCGGATCGCTGCCCAGCCGTTCGGCGGCGATCAGGTAGACCTCCGGGTGCGGTTTGCTGTACGGCAAGTATTCGGCGGAAACCAGCTGATCGAAGTAGCCCTCAAGATCGAACATCTTCAGCACCTGCTGTTGCATGTGCAGCGGCGAGGCGGAGGCGAGACCGATGTTCAGCCCCTGCTCGCGGCACAGTTCCAGCGCCTGCCGGACGCCCGGCAGCAGCGGGCGCGTCTCGTGCACCAGCTCGATGGCGCGTTCGATAATCCTTGCCGACACCTCATCGAGCGAAACCCCTTGCCACGGCATCGCCTGGTACCACATTTTCACCACCAGATCGATGCGCAGCCCCAGGGTGTCCGGCAGTTTGTGGCGATCGGACAGATCCAGACCCAGCGCGCCGAAGATATCCAGCTCGGCCTGCAGCCACAGCGGTTCCGAATCGATCAACAAGCCGTCCATATCAAAAATTGCGGTTTCAATGCGTTGCGAATAAGCCATTAACGGTTAACTCCTGCCGGCGCGGGTGAATGTGCCCGACACTCTATCATCGCCGACGGCGAGACTAAAATCTTTGCCTGCGCGTTTGGCTTTTGCCAAAGCGAAGGATATTCCACATCTCGCGCAACTTTAGCCACCAGCGTTGGTGTTGGCGCTCGGTAACCTGTTGCAACATGCGCGCATAGTCCAGCACCAACCCCGGCGTCCAGGTCATGCTTTCGCCACGGCTGCGCAGTACCGCCAGCATCCACAGATTGGGATCCAGCACCAATAACAGAAAACGGCGCCACAGATGTTTATCGCCCAGCACGCCCTCCAGCGCACTGTCGAGCGCGCCGATGACCGTGGTGGAGCAGTTACGCCGGGTCAGGTTGTAAGTCGCATCCTGTCGGTAGCGTAACCAGAATGCGCGCAGCGCCGCCGGGTTATAGCGATAGAACTGAATTTTCTTGTCCGGGGGGCACCAGGCGGCGATCTCGCCCGACAGGTCGGGCAGGAAACGTCCGTCGACGTTGTTCTGTTCGCCGGCATGCAACAACTGGCGGAAATCCTGAACGGAATGGCTGATGTCGTTGAGCGGGTAGTGACTGATATACACATCCGGCGCGAGCGCCAGGGCGGCATGACCGGTGGAGATATTGCCGCCGTTGTCGACCGCCGCGATGTATCGGTCGACGATGTAACGTCGGCGCGGATCTTTAGCCGCACCAATCGGTGTCCAGACATACACCGTGAGCGGCGCAGTCTCATCCGCCGGGGGCGGTGGCTGCCGGGTTGGGTGCTGATTCAGAGAAAAGCTTGTCAGTCTCCGGGCGATGCGCAATAAAGCCCAGCCGGAAAGCACCATCATCACGCCGAGGCAAAAGGGCACCGTCATCCGATGCGGCGCCGGCCAGCCGACAAAAATCATCAACGAAAGCAGGATTTCGCCGCCGCCCGCCAGCGCCACGGCTTTCCATCGGCTGTGTTGAATCACCGTGGAGGAGGCGATGCGCACAGCGCCGTCAAGCAGCAGCGCGCTGCCAAACACCACGGTGGCGACGATGGTATCGTCTGCGGGCACGTCCAACATTAAAAAGGCCATAAACACGAAGCCCAGCCCCTTAAGCAGCACCGGCCGGCTGGCCGAAGAGCCGATCACCAGCGCGGCGGATATCGCCACCAGCCCCTCCAGCGCCAGGATGACCGCCAGCGCATCCAGCGCCAGCACGGACCGGCCATCCTGCAGGATGTCGAACAGCATCAGCGCCCCTGCGGCTACCCACAGCCAACCGAACAGCACCAGCAGGCGGCGCTGGCCGTGCAGCGCCTGCGCGCCCAGCAATAAGATAATCAGTCGAATCATGACGGCCTCTGGTTAAACGGGTAACGTTATCTCTTCAATGATAGTGCGCGAACGTCGTTAAGCAGTTGATTTCGGCGAATTCGGCTAAGCTTGTAGCACAGCGGGAATGAAGAAAACGGTGGGCGAGTTTCGCCAACTGCAGGTAGACTTAGCCGATTCGGTTACGTCGCTAACAAGGGGAACACATGACGTATCAACAGGCCGGGCGTATCGCCATTTTGAAACGCATTCTCGGATGGGTGGTTTTTATCCCGGCGTTGCTGTCGACGCTGATTTCCGTGCTGGGCTTCATCTATCAGCACAGTGAAAAAACCAAGGGCATCAACGCGGTGATGCTGGATTTTGTTCACGTGATGGTGGACATGGTGCGTTTCAATACACCGTTCCTGAACCTTTTCTGGTACAACTCGCCGGTGCCTGACGTGGATAAAAGCCTGTTCAGCGGCGCCAATCTGATGTTCATCATCATCTATATCCTGATCTTCGTCGGGCTGGCGCTGCAGGCTTCCGGCGCACGCATGTCGCGCCAGGTCAAGTTCATCCGCGAAGGGTTGGAAGACCAGATGATCCTGGAGCAGGCCAAGGGCAGCGAAGGGCACACGCGCCAGCAGCTGGAGGCGCGCATCACGCTGCCGCACCACACCATCTTCCTGCAGTACTTCCCGCTATATATCCTGCCGATCGTGATTGCGGTGATCGCCTGGTTCGTGATCCGCCTGTTGGGGCAGTTGGCCGGCGCGGCCTGAACCATGAACGGGGCGCCGAGCGGCGCCCCGGAACGTTATGACGCCTCGGGCTGCAGCAGCGCCTCCACCGCGCGTTGCGCAGCCACCAGATGCTGGCCGCCGAACAGGTTGCTGCGGTTGAGCAGGTAGTACAGCTGATACAGCGGCTGACGCTCGATAAATCCGGCCCCCAGCGGCCATACGCTCTGATAGCCGTCGTAGATCTGCGGCGGCAGCTCGGGGTACAGCGGCAGCATCGCCAAATCGCACTCCCGGTCGCCCCAGTAGCTGGCCGGATCGAACAGAATCGGCCCGTGGGCGGTCATCGCGCAGTTGCCTGGCCACAGGTTGCCGTGCAGCAGCGAAGGCTGCGGCTGGTGGTGCTGCAAGCGCAGATACACCCGATCGACGATGTCGTCGATGTCACCGAAGGTCATGCCTTTCTCGGCCGCCAGCTGCAGCTGCCAGCCGATGCGCTGTTCGGCGAAGAATTCCGACCAGCGGCGCTGCCAGGCGTTGGGTTGCGGGGTGGTGGTCAGATCGCTGTCGAAGTCGAGGCCGAACTGCGGTTGCTCGCTCCACTGGTGCAGGTGCGCCAGCTGCTGGCCCAGGCAGTAGGCGCCGTGGGCGTCGAGGGGTTTCAGCTGCTGATACTCCAGCAGCAGGAAGCTGTAGTCGCGATCGCTGCCGACGCCGTACACTTCCGGCACCCGCACGCTTTTGCTGCGCGCCAGCAACGCCAGCTGATCGGCCTCGGCGGTGAATATCGGCAGTTGTTCACGGGCGTCGCATTTCACGAACACCTCGTTGTCACCGTAACTCACGCGCCACGCCGGGTGAATGTCGCCCCCGGGCAGTTCAATCCTTTCGCGTATCTCTGCGCTGCCAAGATGTTCACTTAACAGACGGCTAACGGCTTGCCACATGGTATTTCCCCCTCTGTGCTGCCTGATAATTCATTAGGTTAGCGTCTTTCCCGTGGTGAAAACACGACGCGGCGCACAGCCGGCGTCAAAGGCGGCGATTTTTTCAGCGCCTCGCCAGCTCAAAGTATATACCCTATTGATTAATTTAAGCGCAATACCGGTTGCAACTTGATGACAACGACGCGATGAGTGGGGGAAGGTGATGCGGCGAGCAGAGGGCATCGCCGCATCGGTAAGTTAACCGCCGGTGAGGGCGCTTTGGTTACGCTGTAACGGACGCAGCTTGCTGTACAACAAGGCGATAACGAACAGCACGGCCTGCACGATGACGATGCAGGGCCCGGTGGCGCCGTCGATGTGGAAGCTGATCAGGGTGCCGAGCACGCAGGAGAACACCGATACTATCGTCGCCACCATCAGCATGCGGTCGAAGCGGCGGCACAGCATAAAGGCGATGATGCCAGGGGCGATCAGCATGGCGATCACCAGGATCACCCCCACGGCCTGCAGCGAGGCGACGATGGTCATCGCCAGCAGGCACAGCAGCCCGTAGTGCAGCAGCTTGACCGGCAGGCCAATCACCCGCGCATGATGAGGATCGAAGCAGTACAGCATGAAGTCTTTACGCTTGAGCAGCACCACCGCCAGGGTGATGCCGGCGATCAGCAGGGTTTGCTTCAGCTCGCCGTCGGTAATGCCCAGCATGTTGCCGAACAGAATGTGGCTCAGGTGCTGGTCAGTATCGATGCGCGAGAACAGCACCAGGCCGAAGGCGAACATGCCGGAAAAGACAATGCCCATCACCGTGTCTTCTTTCACCCGGCTGTTCTCTTTCAGGTAGCCGGTGGCTACCGCGCAAAAGATGCCGGAGAGGAACGCGCCGATCGCCAGCGGGATGCCGACCACGAACGCTACCACGATGCCGGGCAGCACCGCGTGCGAGATGGCGTCGCCCATCAGCGACCAGCCTTTGAGCACCAGATAGCAGGAGAGCACGGCGCACACTACGCCGGTGACGATGGCGGCGACGATCGCCCGCTGCATGAACGGGTAGGCGAAGGGTTCGCTGAGCAGTTGATACAGGGTGTCCATCAGCGGCCTCCGGTTTGCGAATGCGCCACGCGGCGCCGGGACGCCAGCAGGCCGTGTTTCGGCGCGAAGAAGAACGCCGCCAGGAACACCAGCGTTTGCAGGGTGACAATCACGCCCCCGGTGGCTCCGTCGAGGAAGAAACTCAGGTAGGCGCCGACGCCGCTGGTCAGCGAACCGATGATGATGGCGATGATCACCAGCCGGCTGAAGCGATCGGTCAGCAGGTAGGCGGTGGCGCCCGGCGTGATCACCATGGCGATCACCAAAATGGCGCCGACGGTTTGCAGCGCGGCGACGGTGCAGGCGCTAAGCAGGGTGAAGAACAGGATCTTCAGCTTTAGCGGCGACAGGCCGATCGACACCGCGTGGCTTTCGTCGAAGAACACCGCCAGCAGGTCTTTCCACACCAGGCACAGGATCAGCAGCGAAACGCCGATGATGATTTCCACCTGCAGCACGTCTTCGTCGGCGATGCCGAGGATATTGCCGAAGATGATCGACTGTACGTTGACCGAGGTGGGGTTGAGCGACACGATCAGCAGGCCGACGGCGAAGAAGGTGGAGAAGATAAAGCCGATGATGGCGTCTTCGCGCAGCCGGGTGATGTGGCGCACCAGCGTCATCGCCAGCGCCGCCAGCATGCCGGTGAAAAAGGCGCCGGCGGCGTAGGGCAGGCCGAGGGCGTAGGCGCCGGCTACGCCGGGCACCACCGAGTGCGACAGCGCGTCGCCCATCAGCGACCACCCTTTCAACATCAGGTAGGCGGAGAGGAACGCGCAGGCGGCACCGACGATGGCGCTGACCCAGATGGCTTTCACCATGTAGTTATAACTGAAAGGTTGCAGCAGAAGGTCCAGCATCAGGATTGTTTCTCCCTGGCCTGGCTGTTGGCCGGCGGATCGCTCTTGGTGTGGCCGTAGAACACCGCGGGGCGTTCATCGTCGGTCAACACCGTAACGGTGCGCGGATCGTTGTCGTCGTGCAGATCCGGGCCGGAGAGGTTGATATGGCGCAGCACGCCGCCGAACGCCTGTTCCAGGTTGCTCTGGGTGAAGGTGGTCTCGGTCGGGCCGGCGGCCAGCACCGTGCGGTTGATGAGGATCACCCGATCGCAAAACTCCGGCACGCTGCCGAGGTTATGGGTGGAGACCAGGATCAGGTGCCCCTCGTCGCGCAGCGCGCGCAGCAGCTCGATAATGGCGTTCTCGGTTTTTACATCCACGCCGGTGAACGGCTCGTCCAGCAGCAGTACCGTGCCCTGTTGCGCCAGCGCGCGCGCCAGAAACACGCGTTTTTTCTGGCCGCCGGACAGCTCGCCGATCTGCCGGCTGCGCAGCTCGCTCAGGCCGACGCGCTCCAGCGCCTTGTCGACCCGCAGCCGGTCTTCGCGCGACGGGATGCGCAGGAAGTTCATCTTGCCGTAACGGCCCATCATCACCACGTCTTCCACCAGCACCGGGAAGTTCCAGTCGACGTCTTCGGTCTGCGGCACGTAGGCGATCAGGTTCTTTTTCAGCGCGTCCGCCACCGGTTTGTCGCTCAGCGACACCTGGCCGGCAGTGGGCCTGACCAGGCCCATGATGCTTTTGAACAGCGTCGATTTGCCGCTGCCGTTGACGCCGACCAGCGCGCAGATCGAACCGCCGCTCAGGGTAAAGCTGGCGTTGTGAATGGCGGTGTGCCCGTTGTTGTAGGTTACGGTGACGTCGTCCACGTTCAATTCAGGGCGGACAAACGGTTCATGGGTCATTGATCGAATCCTTTGGCGATGGTTTGCACGGTGGTGTTGAGCAGGTCGATATAGGTCGGCACCGGGCCATCGCGGGTGGACAGCGAATCCACGTACAGCACGCCGCCGTATTTGGCGCCGGTCTCTTTCGCCACCTGCTTGGCCGGCTTGTCGGAAATGGTGCTCTCGCTGAACACCACCGGAATATGGTGGGCGCGCACCGCGTCGATCACCCGGCGCACCTGCTGCGGCGAGCCTTGCTCATCGGCGTTGATCGGCCAAAGATAAACTTCTTTCAGCTGGTAGTCCTGCGCCAGATAGCTGAAGGCGCCTTCGCTGGTCACCAGCCAACGCTGTGCGGCAGGAATGCGCGCCAGGCGTTCGCGCAGCGGGGCGTCCAGCGCGCCGATCTTCTCTGCGTAGGCCTTGGCGTTGCGGTTGTAGGTTTCTGCATGGGCCGGATCGTGCTCTACCAGCGCCTTACGGATGTTCTCGATGTACACCAGCGCGTTGCTCGGCGACATCCAGGCATGCGGGTTCGGGTTGCCGTTATACGGCCCTTCGCGGATCGGCAGTGGGGTGATGCCTTCGGTCACGACCGCCGCCGGCACCTGCTTGATGTTCTCGAAGAAGCGCTGGAACCAGCGTTCCAGGTTCATGCCGTTCCACAGGATCAGATCGGCGTGCTGCGCCTTGACGATGTCGCGCGGGGTAGGTTGATAGTCGTGGATCTCGGCGCCCGGCTTGGTGATGGATTCCACCACGGCGGCGTCACCTGCCACGTTCTGGGCGATGTCCTGAATGATGGTAAAGGTGGTCACCACGCGCAGCTTCTTTTCCGCCAGCGCGTGTTGACTGACCAAGGCGGCGCCGAGCAGCAGGCAGGCGAGCGTGAAAGGGCGTAACAGTACGGCAGCGCGGGAAGGGCGACTGCGACGAAAAGCGCAACTTATCAATGGCATGATGACGTCTCCTGGTTCAAATGAAAATGATTATCAATATCAATTGAAGCGAAGTCAAGCGTCACTTGCCCACCGCCGGCGGGGTATTTCGCCAACTGAAAAAATAATACCGTCCGGGGAGTTATAGCATTTTATGTATCAGTATGTAACCGCTGAAGGTAGTCCTTACAGCTGCATATAGTCACCTCAGGCTGTTTTCCCAAGGCCAACTGCCCGAACCCCTGCGCCAGCCGCTGTACATCCTCTTGATCCAGCACGGTTATAAACGCAAAACTGTTGCTGCCGAGTTCGTGGTGAACGCCATTCTCGTCTGTCACCGACGTGACAAAACCCTCCCGCGTCAATTGCCCGGTCAGCTTCGCCAGGTCGGTCAATCCTTCTTCCTGATAGCGAAAAGTCACCACAAAGCAGCTTGTTGCAGATTGACTCATAAATCACCTCTTGGTATATGGATAGCTTGAGATTAGTCCAAAAAATTACTGCAGGTGTCCTTACAAGTTGTATATGCTACGCAACTCATTGAAAGGAGTGAGGGATTCTGTGAAAACAAAAATAGGTTGCCTTACGGCAATTTTACTTTTGTCGGGGTGTGCCAAAGACCCGCAAACGGCAAGCAATATTTCAGGCAGTGGCACAACGCGCGGCGGTTGGTTAAAACCCCCTCCGCAGGCACCGGTAAATCGCACAGGCACGCCGGTTGTTTATAACGATTACATTCGTCAGGCCGCCAGCAACTATGGCGTCGACGAAACGCTGATTAAAGCGATTATTCAGGTGGAGTCCGGGTTTAACCCGAACGTGGTCAGCACCTCGAACGCAGTGGGATTGATGCAGCTTAAGGCTTCTACCGCCGGCCGCGACGCCTATCGCATGAAAGGACGAAGCGGGCAACCCAGCTCGCGAGAGCTGAAGGATCCGGCGGTCAATATTGATCTGGGAACGGCCTATATCAATATTCTTCAAAGCCAGCAGCTAGCCGGGATCAACAACCCACAGACTTTGCGTTATGCCACCATCGTTTCGTACGTGAACGGGGCGGGCGCCATGTTGCGCACCTTCTCCTCGGACAAGCGCGTGGCGGTCAATCGCATCAATCAGATGAGCCCGGATGAGTTTTATCAGCACATCCAGAAAAAGCACCCGGCACCGCAGGCGCCGCGCTATTTGTGGAAGGTGACCACCGCTTATCAGGCGATGTCGCCGTAGCCTGCCATCCTTCTTCAAATCGGCCGCTGAACGCGGCCGATTTTGTTTCCGGCGCCGTTCAAGTGCGCAACCTACTTCTCATTTTTCGTTATTTCCTCGCTGCTTATCGGAAAAACCGCACAAAAAGTTAAATTTACGTTAGCAGATAAATCTTTACGTTCATTCAATAAGTTACCGGTAACATTTTTGCTTTTGCGCGCATTGTGACCTTCAATAAATATACAAATAAGTAACAAATTATTGTAAAAACCCGTATCGATCGCAAGGTTGCGGTTAAATAGTTGTGACTATCTTTGGATGGAATGTGACATGTCGAACCATAAAACCAACAATTCGCGGCGCGATTTCTTGTTGAAATCGATGACCTTAATTCCTGCGGCGGTAATTGGTGGCAGCGGCGTTGGCGCGCTGACGGCACCGACACCGGCGGTCGCGGCCTCGAACACCACAACGCAGAACGATTACCAACCGACCTTTTTCACCCCGGAAGAGTGGGCCTTCATCAAGGCCGCCGTTGCGCGCCTGATCCCGGCCGACGAACGCGGCCCTGGCGCACTGGAAGCCGGCGTGCCGGAGTTTATCGATCGCCAGATGAATACCCCGTACGCCACCGGCTCCATCTGGTACATGCAGGGGCCGTTCAACCCCGATGTGCCGAAGGAGATGGGCTATCAGCTGCCGCTGGTGCCCAAGCAAATCTACAACCTCGGCATCAGTGACGCCGACGCCTACAGCAAGAAAACCGCCGGCAAGCATTTCGCCGAACTGGATGGCGCGCAGCAAGACGCCATGCTGCAAAAGTTCGAGTCCGGCGAGGCGGAGTTCCAGCAGCTGCCGTCGAAACTGTTCTTCTCCTATCTGCTGCAAAACACCCGCGAAGGTTTCTTCAGCGATCCTATCCATGGCGGCAACAAAGACATGGTGGGTTGGAAGCTGATTAATTTTCCGGGCGCGCGCGCCGATTTTATGGACTGGGTTGAGCGAGGGGAGCGTTATCCCTTCCCGCCGGTCTCGATTCGTGGGGAGAGGGGCTAATCATGGCAACGGTAATGAAAAAAGTAGATGCGGTGATCGTCGGCTTCGGCTGGGTGGGCGCGATCATGGCCAAAGAGCTGACCGAGGCCGGCCTCAACGTGGTGGCGCTGGAGCGCGGCCCGATGCGCGACACCTATCCGGACGGGTCTTATCCGCAGGTGATCGATGAGCTGACCTATAACATCCGCCGCAAGCTGTTCCAGGATCTGTCGAAAAGCACCGTCACCATTCGTCACAACAGCAGCCAGACCGCGGTGCCTTACCGCCAGTTGGCGGCGTTCCTGCCGGGCACTGGCGTCGGCGGCGCCGGCCTGCACTGGTCGGGCGTGCATTTCCGCGTCGATCCGATCGAACTGCGCATGCGCAGCCACTATGAAGAGCGCTACGGCAAAAACTTCATTCCGAAGGACATGACCATCCAGGACTTCGGCGTGACCTACGACGAGCTGGAACCGTTCTTCGACAAAGCGGAGAAAGTGTTCGGCACCTCCGGCACCGCCTGGACCATCAAAGGGCAGAAAGTGGCGCAGAAGGGCGGCAACCGCTTTGCGGCAGATCGCTCCAGCGACTTCCCGCTGCCGGCGCAGAAAAATACCTACTCCGCCCAGCTGTTCGAGAAAGCGGCGCTGGAGGTGGGTTACCATCCTTACAACCTGCCGTCCGCCAACACCTCGGACTCTTACACCAACCCGTACGGCGCGCAGATGGGCCCGTGCAACTTCTGTGGTTTCTGCAGCGGCTACGCCTGCTACATGTATTCCAAAGCTTCGCCGAACGTCAACATTCTGCCGGCGCTGCGCATGGAAAAACGCTTCGAGCTGCGCACCAACGTCAACGTGCTGAAGGTCAACCTGACCGACGACAAGTCCCGCGCCACCGGCGTGAACTACGTCGATGCGCAGGGCCGCGAGATTGAACAGCCGGCCGATCTGGTGATCCTGGGCGCGTTCCAGTTCCACAACGTGCACCTGATGCTGCTGTCCGGCATCGGCAAGCCTTACGATCCGGTGACCGGCGAAGGCGTGGTCGGGCGCAACTTCGCCTACCAGAACATGACCACCATCAAGGCGTTCTTCGATAAAGACGTGTTTACCAACCCGTTCATCGGCGCCGGCGGCAACGGCGTGGGCGTGGACGACTTCAACGCCGATAACTTCGACCACGCTAAAGAAGGCTTCGTCGGCGGTTCGCCGTTCTGGGTCAACCAGGCGGGCACCAAGCCGATCTCCGGCCTGCCGACCCCGCCGGGCACCCCAGCCTGGGGCAGCAAGTGGAAAGCGGCGGTGGCGGATGCCTACACCCACCACGTTTCGATGGACGCCCACGGCGCGCACCAGTCGTACCGCAACAACTATCTGGATCTCGATCCCAACTACAAGAACGTCTTTGGCCAGCCGCTGCTGCGCATGACGTTCGACTGGCAGGAAAACGATATCAAGATGGCGCAGTTCATGTACGACAAGATGGCGCCGATTGCCAAGGCGATGAACCCGAAACTGATCGCCGGCAGCCCGAAAAACGCCAACAGCCACTTCGATACCACCAGCTACCAGACCACCCACATGAACGGCGGCGCGGTAATGGGGGAAGATCCGAAGACCAGCGCGGTCAACCGCTATCTGCAGAGCTGGGACGTGCACAACGTGTTCTCGATCGGCGCCTCGGCCTTCCCGCAGGGGCTGGGCTACAACCCGACCGGCACCGTGGCGGCGCTGGCTTACTGGTCTGCCCGCGCTATTCGCGAGCAGTATCTGAAAAACCCAGGCCCATTGGTGCAGGCATAAGGACGGCGAACGATGAAAGCATTTGTACCGGCACTGGTTCTCAGTGCAGTGAGTTTTTCCGTTTGGGCGCAGGACGCCACCGTCAGCAGCGAGCTTATCAAGCGCGGTGAATACCTGGCGCGCGCCGGCGACTGCGTGGCCTGCCACACCGACGGCAAGAGCGGCAAAATCTTCGCCGGCGGTCTGGCGATGGAGACGCCGATCGGCACCATCTACTCCACCAACATCACGCCGGACAAGAAAACCGGCATCGGCGATTACAGCTTCGAGGATTTCGACAACGCGGTGCGTAAGGGCGTAGCCAAAAACGGCAGCACCCTGTACCCAGCGATGCCGTACCCGTCGTTCGCGCTGGTGAAAGAGGAAGACATGCGCGCCATGTATGCCTATTTCATGCACGGCGTGCAGCCGGTGGAGCAGGCCAACAAGGATTCCGACATCCCGTGGCCGCTGTCGATGCGCTGGCCGCTGAGCATCTGGCGCGGCATGTTTGCGCCGTCGCCGGCGGACTTCGTGGCTGACGCCAAAGCCGATCCGGTGATTGAACGCGGTCGTTATCTGGTGGAAGGCCTGGGCCACTGCGGCGCTTGCCATACCCCGCGCAGCATCACCATGCAGGAAAAAGCGTTGAGCAACAGCGAAAGCGACGACTATCTGTCCGGCAGCAACGCGCCGATCGACGGCTGGGTGGCTTCCAGCTTGCGCAGCGACCGTAAGGATGGCCTGGGCAGCTGGAGCGAAGCCGAGCTGACCGAGTTCCTGAAAACCGGCCGTAACGACAAGGCGATCGTGTTTGGCGGCATGAGCGACGTGGTGGAGCACAGCCTGCAATACCTGAGCGACGACGATCTGACCGCCATCGCACGCTACCTGAAATCGCTGCCGCCGAAAGACGGCAAACAGCAGGCGGCGCCGGTCGAAGACAGCGTGGCCAAGGATCTGTGGCGCGGCGACGACAGCAAGCCCGGCGCGGCGCTGTATGTCGATAACTGCGCGGCCTGCCACCGCACCGACGGCGTGGGCTACAAGCGCGCCTTCCCGTCGCTGAAGGGCAACCCGGTGGTGCAGACCGAGGACGCGACCTCGCTGATCCACATCGTGCTGACCGGCAACACTACGCCGGCGGTGCAGGGGGCGGTGTCCAATATCACCATGCCGCCGTTCGGCTGGCGTCTGAACGATCAGCAGGTGGCGGACGTGGTGAACTTCATCCGCACCAGTTGGGGCAACAGCGCCAAACCGGTGAGCGCCTCCGACGTGGCCGACGTGCGTAAAGACCGCTCGATGATCCGCGACGAGAAGGAGATGGGCAGCGCCGAGGTGCCGGACCATCCGGACGCGAAGAAGTAAACCGCTTAAGGGCTCCGCAAGGGGCCCTTAGTTTTTTCTGTCTGCGCCGTTTTTTTCAGCATTTTCTGTTCGCAAATTGCCCGCTCGGCCGATAAAACATAGACCCGCAGCGGATTTTTCATTATCCTTTGCCGTCCTTTCATCAGGCGTAAGTATGAAATATCGCTTTAATTCACTGATTACTATTAAAAAGTTCGCGGAGAAGGATATCCCGTTAGGCGCAATCGTTGGCGCCGCAGATTAAGGTAGACTGTCTCATGAGTACGATTTCTCCCGATTCAGGCACGCTGACGGCCGCTCAGCCAGCCAAATGGAACAAAACCGACACCGTCTGGATGTTCGGCCTTTATGCCACCGCGGTGGGTGCCGGCACGCTGTTCTTGCCGATCAACGCCGGTTTGAACGGCCCGCTGGTGCTGCTGTTGATGGCGCTGTTCGCTTTCCCGCTGACCTATTTGCCGCACCGCGCGCTCAGCCGCTTCGTGCTGTCCGGCTCCAGCCGCGACGGCAATATTCACGATGTGGTGGTGGAACACTTCGGCGTGCTGGCCGGCAAAATCATCATGATGCTGTATCTGATGGCGTTCTTCCCGATCGTGCTGGTGTACAGCATTTCGATCACCAACGCGCTGGACAGCTTCCTGATCCATCAGTTCCACGTGGCGCCGCTGCCGCGCATCTGGCTGAGTCTGGCGGTGGTGGTGGTGCTCAATCTGGTGCTGCTGCGCGGCAAGGACAGCATCGTGGCGGCGATGGGCATGCTGGTGTTCCCGCTGTTGGTGTTCCTGATGGGCATTTCGCTGTACCTGATGCCGAGCTGGAATACCGCCAACTTCGTTAATGGCCTGGCCGCCACCCGCTTCGACACGCCGGGGCTGTGGCATTCGCTGTGGCTGGCGGTGCCGGTGATGGTGTTCTCCTTCAGCCATGCGCCGATCATCTCTTCCTTCGCCTCGACGCAGAAGAGCCTGTATGGCGATAAGGCGGAACGCCGCTGCGCGCGCATCATGCGCTACAGCTATGTGCTGATCTGCGTCACCGTGCTGTTTTTCGTGTTCAGCTGCGTGCTGAGCCTGTCCCATGAAGACATGCAGCAGGCGAAAGACCAGAACATCACGGTGCTGACCACGCTGGCCAACAAATTCTCCAACCCGCTGATCGCCTATCTCGGCCCGGTAATGGCGATGTTGGCAATGGCCAAATCCTATCTCGGCACCTCGCTGGGGGTGACGGAAGGGGCGACCAGCCTGATCGACGGCGTCACGCGCGCGGTCGGCAAACCGCTCAGTTCGCGTATGACGCACCGCATCTCGGCGGTGTCGCTGTTCCTGCTCACCTGGGCGGCGACGGTGTGGAACCCCAGCGCGCTGCACATCATTGAAACCATCAGCGGCCCGCTGATTGCCGCCATCCTGTTCATTCTGCCGATGTACGCGGTGCGCGCGGTGCCGGCAATGCGTAAATACCGCGCGGCGAGCAACGTCTTCGTGCTGGTGATGGGCCTGATTGCGCTGTCGGCGCTGATCTACGGCCTGGTGTGATCCTCAGGGCGCGCCGCTTCCGGCGCGCCTCTTCATCCCGCATTACACATCCCTTTGCAATTAATCGCCGGGCAACGCGGCGTGACCTTTGATAATGCTAGCCATTCTCATTACTATTCCCTGGTTGAATTGTTTACCAAGGAGCTTTTCGTGCACCGTCGAATTACTCTGTCGGCGCTGGTTTGCGCCGCCGTGCTTTCCGCCCCGGCGATGGCCACTACCTATCCGCTGACCCTGACCGACACTTCCGGCCAGACGCTCACCCTCCAGCAAGAGCCAAAACGCATCGTGGTGCAGGACGGGCGCGATATTCTCACGCTGGCGCTGCTCGATCGCGCCAACCCGTTCGATCGGCTGGTGGCCTGGAACAACCTGCTGAAGAAAAGCGATGCGGCGACCTGGGACATCTTGCAAAGCAAATGGCCGGCGGCGAAAAACATCATCGATATGGGGTTCAGCGACAAGGGCGAAGTCAATCTGGAAAGCGTGATCGCCAAACGCCCCGATCTGATGATCGCCCAGCTGCGTTCCAAACCTTCGCTGAGCCAAACCGGCGTGCTGGATAAGCTGAAGGCGTTGAACGTGCCGGTGCTGTTTATCGACACCATGCTCAAGCCGGTGGAAAACACGCCGAAAAGCGTGACGCTGCTGGGGGAAACCCTCAACCGCGAAAGCGAAGCCAAGCAATATACCGATTATTATCAGCAGCACTATCAGGCCATTCTGGCCAAGACGCAGGCGGTGGAACCCAAGCCGCTGGTGTTCTTTGAAGCCAAGGCCGGCCTGAACGGGCTGGAGTCCTGCTGCTATACCCACGCCCATGTCGGCTGGGGCGCGTTGGTGGAAGCGGTCGGCGCGCGCAATATCGGCTCTGCGCTGCTGCCGGGCGCCACCGGCGACGTGGCGCTGGAAAAAGTGATCAGCATGAAGCCGGACGCCTACATCGTTTCCGGTTCACAGTGGGCCAGCAAGACCAACGCCGCGGTGCCGTTTGGCTACGGCGTGACGCAGCAGCAGGTGGATGAGGCTTTCAACCGCATGAAGCAGCGCCCGGGGTTCGCTCAGGTGTCGGCGGTGAAGGAAGGGCGGTTCTACGGCATCTACCATAACTTCTACAACCACCCGTATAACATCGTCGGGCTGGAGTATCTGGCGAAGTTTATCTATCCGGCGCAGTTCCCGGATCTGGACCCGGCCAAGACCTACAGCGAGATCCTCAGCCGCTTTACCGAAGTGCCGGAAGGCAAGGGCATTTTGGGCGCGCAGGCGCCGGCGGGGAAATAACGGCAACGGGCGCGACGATCATCGCGCCCGTTTTTTTATCGTCAGGCGGCCGGCGTATAGGTGGAGATAATCTCCAGTACGCCGTTGATGATGAACTGCACGCCCATGCACACCAGCAGGAAGCCCATCAGGCGGGAGATCGCCTCGATGCCGCTTTTCCCCACCAAGCGCATGATGGCGCCGGAACTGAGCAGGCAGCCCCACAGGATCACCGCGACCGTCAGGAAGATGGCGACCGGCGCCACGGCCAGTACCCAGGGTTCAAAACCCAGCGTGTTCGCTTTGACGCTCGACGCCGAGCTGATGATCATCGCGATGGTACCCGGCCCGGCGGTGCTCGGCATGGCCAACGGCACGAAGGCGATGTTGGCCGACGTCTTGTGGCGCAGCTCGTGCGACTTGCTCTCTACCTCCGGTGCCTCTTCAGGGCTCTGCTGGGGGAACAACATGCGAAAACCGATGAAGGCGACGATCAGCCCGCCGGCGATGCGCAGGCCGGGGATCGAAATGCCGAAGGTGTTCATCACCACCTGCCCGGCGTAAAACGCCACCGTCATGATGCAGAACACATAAACCGAGGCCATCAGCGACTGCTGGTTACGCTCTTCGCGCGTCATATTGCCGGACAACCCGAGCAGCAACGCCACCGTGGTCAGCGGGTTGGCCAGCGGCAACAGCAGCACCAAACCCAGTCCGATGGCCTGGAATAACTGCAAAATACCCGTCATAAAAAACTCCCTGTGCAACGTTCAAGCCGCCAGGCGGCGGCCCATGAGCTGAACAGCCTAGCCTGCCGTGTCTCTGGCGGCAATGGGGATAGCTCGGAAGGTTAATTAACCGTCGGCCGGCGTTTCCTCTTCACCATTGCACTCGCCGGCGAGCTCCGGTTCATCCTCACACCCCAGCGGCGCTTCATTGACCGCAATCGCTCGCGGCACTGAACGCGCGCCAAAATGCACCAGCCCATACAGCGTCGCTAATACCGCGCATAGCACGACGAGGACTGCGAGTAACCGGTTCATATTATGAGCTCAAGACCTGTTCACCAGTGAATAACGTAAGGATAGTGATGCCAAGACGCTCTGTCAGCGTGTTGTCGCCGAGAGTAGGCACGTCCGTGCTGTAATTATTATTAATTATTTTTAACTGTTTTTACCATTTAAGCGCTTAAGAGATTAAACACTTCTATACTGGTAAGGCTTTGTGGCATCTCTTTATAATCGAAAAGCTTAAAAGGAGTTTTACTATGGAAGTGGCAAAAGAATGGGTAGCGGCGAAAAATATCTCCTGGGGCAGCGTCATTGGTGGTGTTATCACCGTATTGGCTGTTTCACTGTTGCTGTCGACGTTGGGTACCAGCCTTGGATTTTCCATCGTGGATCCGACGTCAGACGATCCAATCAATGGAGCCGGTACCACCGTAGTGATTTGGTCCGCTGTTTCAATCATTATTAGCTTGGCTGCCGGCGCTTTTATTGCCGGACGTTTGGCTGCTAATGACGGCCTTATTCATGGCTTCCTGGTATGGGCTACGTCACTGATTGTGGCGGCGGTGCTGGGCGGGATGCTGGTCGGGTCTGCAGTGAAGGCCACCGGCAATGCGCTGGGTGCTATCGCTTCGACCTCTGGCAGCTTGCTCTCCGGTGCCGGTTCAGCGATTGGCAAAGGGGCAGCCGGGTTAGCGGACGTGGGTGGCAAGGTGTTTGACAAGTTGGGTATAGACACCACGTTGGAACCTGAACAGCTGCATGGTGATGTGGTTACGGCGCTTAAAAAAAGTGGTATTCCGTCATTGCAGCCTGAATTCATGCAGCAACAGTTGAATGCGGCCAAGACTGATTTGGCAGACGCAGTAAAAGCCCTGGCACTTCAGCCCGACAATAGCGATGCGATTATTAAGCAACTGGTCGACAAGCTTAAAAAACATGGTGAGGCCATCTCGCAAGATGTGGATCAAGACACACTGAAAAAAGCGCTGGTTGAAAATACCAATATGACGCCGCAGGAAGTAGACCAGACTGTGAAGAATTTGGTCGACGCCAAAAATAAAACTGCGCAGCTGGTTAATCAGCGTTTGGATGAAGCCGAAGCAAAAATCAATCAGGCAAAACAGGAGTATGCTGAGCTGAAACAGAAAGCGCGCGAACAGGCTGCCGCGGCTGCGGACGAATTGTCTCGGGCTGCCCTGTGGTCATTCTTTGCATTGTTGATTGGCGCAGTGGTCAGTGCATTGGCAGGCTTGTGGGGCGTTAACACCAACGCCCGGCGTGTCACCGTATCATCTCCGCAGGCGTAATTTCCAGGCTCGTTTGCGCGTCTCGATGATAGAGGGATGAGAGCCTGAAATACTGACGGTGATGAAATGACAGCCAGGAAAGACTGGCGTTTCCCCCGGCCATGTGCCGGGGTTTTTATTGTTTGCGGCGTGATTAATGACCACCTTTATCGCTGTGTACGGTATTAGGCATCAATTGCCACGATCCCTGAGAACAGGTGGATAACATAGATGCGCTGTAAATAATAATGAGTGTGATTATGAAACAAGAGCTGAATATTTTGCTGGGGAAGGCCGTTGCCTTTCTATTCTACGGCGCTTTTTTGGCGGCCTTGGTCGGCCTGGTGTTTATCGACGTACACTGGCTGCACAACTTCGTGCATGAAACCTCGCTGACCGAAGTGGCGCAGGAACTGTTGCTGCTTGCTATCGCCGGTGGTTTTTTCGCCGCGGCCTGGCGACAGGCTGAACGCCGCTCCGCCTGGATGCTGGTCGGCGGCTTCTTTCTCTGCATGCTGATCCGCGAGATGGACTTCGCCTTCGATGCGCTGTGGCACGGAGCGTGGGTGTGGTTCGCGCTGGCGGTCGCCTTGGTTTGCCTGTGGCATGCCGGCAGGCACATCGCGGCGACGGTGCGCGGCCTGGCTGATTTCGTGACGCATCCCGGCTACGGCATGATGTGCGCGGGCCTGCTGTGCATTCTGGTGTTTTCACGCCTGTTCGGCATGAGCGCGCTGTGGCAAACGCTGATGTTGGACGGCTATAACCGGGTAGTGAAAAACATGGTGGAAGAGGGCTGTGAACTGATGGGCTACGGCCTGTGCCTGCTGGCCACCCTGAGCTACATGAAAACCGTTTTTGCGCCGGATGACGCGAAAGCGTGAGGGCGGCGCTTTATTTATCCGGAACAATTTTAGTGATACTATTCGCTTAGCCGAATGCGGCTGAGAAGGTATGCGTTCCATTCTGTATACCCAGTGAGGTTTCAATCTGGCAATTGTGGGCGAGATCTGAAACCTGGCTGACCAAACCCAAAACCCAATTTTCGTACTGCATGTGATCTGTCGTGTGGGTCACCACTGTAGATAAGGAATTATTAATGCCTGTTATTACTCTTCCTGACGGTAGTCAGCGTCATTTCGACCACCCCGTTTCCCCGATGGATGTCGCGCGCGATATCGGCCCTGGCCTGGCGAAAGCCTGTATCGCCGGCCGCGTCAACGGCGAGCTGGTTGATGCCAGCGATCTGATCGAATCAGATGCGCAGCTGGCCATCATCACCATCAAAGATGAAGACGGTCTGGAAATCATGCGCCACTCCTGCGCGCACCTGCTGGGTCATGCGATCAAGCAGCTGTGGCCGGATACCAAAATGGCGATCGGTCCGGTGATCGACAACGGTTTCTATTATGACGTGGATATCGACCGCACCCTGACGCAGGAAGACCTGGATCTGCTGGAAAAGCGGATGCACGAGTTGGCCGATAAGGATTACGACGTCATCAAGAAGAAGGTCAGCTGGCAAGAAGCCCGCGACACCTTCGCTGAGCGCGGCGAAATCTACAAAGTGGCGATCCTGGATGAGAACATCAGCCATGACGATCGTCCTGGCCTGTATCACCACGAAGAATACGTCGACATGTGCCGTGGCCCGCACGTGCCGAACATGCGTTTCTGCCACCATTTCAAGCTGCAGAAAACCTCCGGCGCTTACTGGCGCGGCGACAGCAAAAACAAAATGCTGCAGCGTATCTACGGCACCGCCTGGGCAGACAAGAAGCAGCTGAACGCCTACCTGCAGCGTCTGGAAGAAGCGGCCAAGCGCGATCACCGCAAGATCGGCAAACAGCTCGACCTGTATCACATGCAGGAAGAAGCGCCGGGCATGGTGTTCTGGCACAACGACGGTTGGACTATCTTCCGCGAGCTGGAAGCCTTCGTGCGCATGAAGCTCAAAGAGTACCAGTACCAGGAAGTGAAAGGTCCGTTCATGATGGACCGCGTGCTGTGGGAAAAAACCGGCCACTGGGAAAACTACAAAGACGCCATGTTCACCACCGCGTCGGAAAACCGCGAATACTGCATCAAGCCGATGAACTGCCCGGGTCACGTGCAGATCTTCAACCAGGGCCTGAAGTCGTACCGCGATTTGCCGCTGCGCATGGGCGAGTTCGGAAGCTGCCACCGCAACGAGCCATCGGGCTCCCTGCACGGCCTGATGCGCGTGCGTGGCTTCACTCAGGATGACGCACACATCTTCTGTACCGAAGAGCAGGTGCGTGCCGAAGTGAACGAATGCATTCGCATGGTCTATGACGTGTACGGCACTTTCGGCTTCGACAAGATCGCCGTCAAGCTGTCTACGCGTCCGGAAAAACGCATCGGCACCGACGACATGTGGACCCGTGCGGAAGAAGACCTGGCCGCCGCGCTGACCGAGAACGGCATTCCGTTTGAATATCAGCCGGGTGAGGGTGCCTTCTACGGACCGAAAATTGAATTTACCCTGCATGATTGTTTGGATCGCGCATGGCAATGTGGTACCGTGCAGCTCGATTTCTTCTTGCCGGGCCGTTTGGGCGCCTCGTACGTTGGCGAAAACAACGATCGCGTCGTGCCGGTAATGATTCACCGCGCCATTTTGGGCTCCATGGAACGCTTCATCGGTATCCTGACCGAAGAATACGCCGGGTTCTACCCGACCTGGATCGCTCCGGTGCAGGTGGTGGTGATGAATATCACCGACAGCCAGTCTGATTACGTCCAGCAATTGACCAAAAAACTGCAGGATGCAGGTATTCGCGTGAAAGCGGACTTGAGAAATGAGAAGATTGGCTTTAAAATTCGCGAACATACTTTACGTCGAGTCCCTTACATGTTGGTGTGCGGCGACAAAGAGGTCGAAGCAGGCAAAGTTGCCGTTCGTACCCGCCGTGGCAAAGACTTGGGAAGCCTGGACGTAAACGAAGTCGTAGACAAGCTGCTGAAAGAGATTCGCAGCCGTAGTCTTCATCAACTGGAGGAATAAAGTATTAAAGGCGGAAAACGAGTTCAACCGGCGCGTCCTAATCGCATTAACAGAGAAATTCGCGCGCAAGAAGTTCGCCTAACCGGCGTCGATGGCGAGCAGATTGGTATTGTCAGTCTGAATGAAGCTCTTGAAAAAGCTGAGGAAGCGGGCGTTGATTTAGTAGAAATCAGCCCAAATGCCGAACCGCCAGTTTGCCGAATCATGGATTACGGCAAATTCCTCTACGAGAAGAGCAAGTCGACGAAAGAACAGAAGAAGAAGCAAAAAGTTATCCAGGTTAAGGAAATCAAATTCCGTCCTGGCACCGATGATGGCGACTATCAGGTCAAACTACGCAACCTGATTCGCTTTCTGGAAGATGGCGATAAAGCCAAAATCACCCTGCGTTTCCGTGGGCGTGAGATGGCGCACCAGCAGATCGGTAAGGAAGTGCTTAACCGCGTCCGTAAAGACCTGTGTGAAGATATGGATCTGGCAGTGGTCGAATCCTTCCCTACGAAGATCGAAGGCCGCCAGATGATTATGGTGCTCGCTCCTAAGAAGAAACAGTAAGGCTTACAAGTAATGGAACCCGCGCGGCGCTTGCGCTGTGTGGGTTTTATTCGCCCAACTGATTCGTTGTTTAACAATGCGAAGTGGATTTAATTAAAATGCCAAAGATTAAAACTGTACGTGGTGCAGCCAAGCGCTTCAAAAAAACCGGCAGCGGTGGTTTTAAGCGTAAACATGCCAACCTGCGTCATATTCTGACCAAAAAAGCAACCAAGCGTAAACGTCACCTGCGTCCGAAAGGCATGGTGTCTAAAAACGATCTGGTCCTGGTTACCGCGTGCCTGCCGTACGCATAAGCCATTTTTTTTGAATTTAGAATAAGACTTTAGGAGAGAGCATATGGCTCGCGTAAAACGTGGTGTAATTGCACGCGCACGTCACAAGAAAATTATGAAGCAGGCGAAAGGTTACTACGGTGCCCGTTCGCGCGTATATCGTGTTGCCTTCCAGGCAGTAATCAAAGCAGGCCAGTATGCTTACCGTGACCGTCGTCAACGTAAGCGTCAGTTCCGTCAGCTGTGGATTGCACGTATCAACGCAGCTGCTCGTCAGAACGGTCTGTCTTACAGCAAGTTCATCAACGGCTTGAAAAAAGCGTCGATCGAAATTGACCGTAAGATCCTGGCTGACATCGCAGTCTTCGACAAAGTGGCCTTCGGCGCACTGGTTGAGAAAGCGAAAGCAGCTCTGGCGTAAGTCAGTAGAAGAGGGAGCTTGCTCCCTCTTTTAATCTTTGTTTTCAGCGACAAATATTGACTTTTATTGACCGCCGCTATATCACTGGTGGGCAATCATCGACAAGGTACCGCAATCATGCACGCAGCTATTTTTCGTTTCTTTTTTTACTTTAGCGCCTGATTTCAGGAGGCTTTGCGCGTAAGAAAAGAAACGAAAAGTAGCGCCTAAGCCTCCCTCGTGGAGGCTTTTTTGTTTTTGGCCATCGTCCCGCCTTGCAAAGCGTTGCGGTGAGAGCGGCAGGCGTTGAGCGAGCCTTGTGCCTCGCTGGTGAGTCGCCTGGCCGGCAACGTATTGAAAAGTCTTTGAAGATTGCTCAAAGGCGTGTTCGAATAATAGATAACAATTACTTAGGGCCATCCCGGCCAGAGGAAGAGGAAAGCAATGCCACATCTCGCAGAGCTGGTTGCCAATGCCAAGGCAGCCGTAGAAGATGCCCAGGATGTTGCCGCGTTAGATTTGGTACGCGTCGAATATTTTGGCAAGAAAGGTCATTTCACCTTGCAGATGCAGTCTCTGCGCGACGTACCGGCGGAAGACCGTCCGGCGGCCGGCGCGGTGATCAACCAGGCCAAGCAAGAGGTGCAAGACGCGCTGAACGCGCGTAAGAACGCGCTGGAAAGCGCCGCGCTGAACGCGCGCCTGGCGGCTGAAACCATCGACGTGTCCCTGCCGGGCCGTCGCATGGAGAACGGCGGCCTGCATCCGGTGACCCGCACCATCGACCGTATCGAAACCTTCTTCGGCGAGCTGGGCTTCTCCGTTGCCACCGGCCCGGAGATTGAAGACGATTACCATAACTTCGACGCGCTGAACATTCCAGGGCATCACCCGGCGCGCGCCGACCACGACACCTTCTGGTTCGACGCCACGCGCCTGCTGCGCACCCAGACTTCAGGCGTGCAGATCCGCACCATGAAGAACCAGCAGCCGCCGATCCGCATCATTGCGCCGGGCCGCGTTTATCGTAACGACTACGATCAGACGCACACCCCGATGTTCCACCAGATGGAAGGGCTGATCGTCGATAAAGACATCAGCTTCACCAACCTGAAGGGCACGCTGCACGATTTCCTGAACAACTTCTTTGAAGAAGATCTGCAGGTTCGTTTCCGTCCGTCCTACTTCCCGTTCACCGAGCCGTCCGCTGAAGTGGACGTGATGGGCAAGAACGGCAAGTGGCTGGAAGTGCTGGGCTGCGGCATGGTGCATCCGAACGTGCTGCGCAACGTGGGCATCGATCCGGAAGTTTACTCCGGCTTCGCCTTCGGCATGGGCATGGAGCGCCTGACGATGCTGCGTTACGGCGTCACCGACCTGCGCGCATTCTTCGAAAACGATCTGCGTTTCCTCAAACAGTTTAAGTAAGGCGGGAATATCACATGAAATTCAGTGAACTCTGGTTGCGCGAGTGGGTAAACCCGGCCATCAGCAGCGAAGCATTATCCGATCAAATCACCATGGCCGGCCTGGAAGTGGACGGCGTGGATCCGGTTGCCGGCGCGTTTAACGGCGTCGTCGTGGGCGAGGTGGTCGAGTGTGGCCAGCATCCGAACGCCGACAAACTGCGCGTTACCAAGGTTAACGTAGGCGGCGATCGCCTGCTCGACATCGTCTGCGGCGCGCCGAACTGCCGTACCGGCCTGAAAGTGGCGGTCGCCACCGTGGGCGCGGTGCTGCCGGGCGATTTCAAAATCAAGGCCGCCAAGCTGCGCGGCGAACCTTCGGAAGGCATGCTGTGCTCGTTCTCCGAGCTGGGTATTTCCGACGATCATGACGGTATCATTGAGCTGCCGCTGGATGCGCCGATCGGCACCGACATCTGCGACTATCTGAAACTGAACGACAACACCATCGAGATCAGCGTTACCCCGAACCGCGCCGACTGCCTGGGCATCATCGGCGTTGCGCGCGACGTGGGCGTACTGAACCAGGTTGCGCTGACCGAGCCGGACATGAGCCCGGTAGCCGCCACCATCGACGCCACGCTGCCGATCCGCGTTGACGCGCCGCAGGCGTGCCCACGCTATCTGGGCCGCGTAGTGAAAGGCATCGACGTTAAGGCGCCAACCCCGCTGTGGATGCGTGAAAAACTGCGTCGCTGCGGTATCCGTTCTATCGATGCCGTGGTTGACGTCACCAACTATGTGCTGCTGGAGCTTGGGCAGCCGATGCACGCCTTCGATCTGAGCCGCATCGACGGCGGCATCGTGGTGCGCATGGCGGAAGAAGGGGAAACCTTGACGCTGCTGGACGGCAACGAAGCCAAACTGAACGCCGACACCTTAGTGATCGCCGATCATCAAAAAGCACTGGCGATGGGCGGCATCTTCGGCGGCGAGCATTCCGGCGTCAACGGGGAAACTCAGGACGTGCTGCTGGAGTGCGCCTTCTTCAGCCCGCTGTCGATCACCGGTCGCGCACGCCGTCACGGCCTGCACACCGATGCTTCTCACCGCTATGAGCGCGGCGTCGATCCGGCGCTGCAGTACAAAGCGATGGAGCGCGCTACGCGCCTGCTGCTCGACATCTGCGGCGGCCAGGCCGGCCCGGTTATCGACGTGACCGATGAAAACGAACTGCCGAAGCGCGCTACCATCACGCTGCGCCGCGAGAAGCTGGATCGCCTGATCGGCCACGTGGTGCCGAGCCAGCAGGTTAGCGACATTCTGCGTCGCCTGGGTTGCCAGGTAACCGAACAGGGCGACAGCTGGCAAGCGGTCGCGCCGAGCTGGCGTTTCGATATGGAGATCGAAGAGGACCTGGTGGAAGAAGTGGCGCGCGTTTACGGCTACGACAACATCCCGGATGTGCCGGTTCGTGCCGATCTGGTGATGACCCAGCATCGCGAAGCCGATCTGACGCTCAAGCGCGTGAAGACCATGCTGGTCGATCACGGCTACCAGGAAGCGATCACCTACAGCTTCGTCGATCCGAAAGTGCAGGCATTGCTGCATCCGAATGAAGAAGCGCTGATCCTGCCGAGCCCGATTTCGGTCGAGATGTCGGCGATGCGTCTGTCGCTGTGGACCGGCCTGCTGTCTGCGGTGGTGTATAACCAGAACCGCCAGCAGACGCGCCTGCGCCTGTTCGAAAGCGGCCTGCGCTTTGTGCCTGATAGTGCGGCAGATCTGGGTATCCGTCAGGATGTCATGCTGGCAGGCGTGATCGCTGGCCATACGCACGATGAGCATTGGGATCTGGCGCGCAAGCCCGTCGACTTCTATGATTTAAAAGGGGATCTGGAGTCTGTCCTCGAGCTGACCGGTAAATTATCCGAAATTCAGTTCCGGGCGGAAGCCAATCCGGCCCTGCATCCAGGGCAAAGTGCGGCGATTTATTTGCACGGCGAACGCGTAGGTTTCATCGGTGTGGTTCACCCGGAACTTGAACGTAAACTGGATCTTAACGGCCGCACCGTGGTGTTTGAACTGGAGTGGAACAAGCTTGCGAGCCGCGCCGTGCCTCAGGCGCGGGAGATTTCGCGCTTCCCGGCAAACCGCCGTGATATCGCCGTTGTGGTGGCTGAAAACGTCCCCGCAGAAGATATTTTGGCCGAGTGTAAGAAAGTTGGCGCAAATCAGGTAGTTGGCGTAAACTTGTTTGACGTGTACCGTGGCAAGGGCGTGGCAGAAGGTGACAAGAGCCTGGCTATCAGTCTGGTATTGCAGGATACCGCTCGTACACTGGAAGAAGAGGAGATAGCCGCTACCGTTGCAAAATGCGTAGAGGCTCTAAAACAGCGATTCCAAGCATCCTTGAGGGATTGAACCTATGGCGCTTACTAAAGCTGAAATGTCAGAACACCTGTTTGAGAAGCTTGGGCTTAGCAAACGGGACGCCAAAGACCTGGTGGAACTGTTCTTTGAAGAGGTCCGTCGGGCCCTTGAGAATGGCGAACAGGTAAAACTGTCGGGTTTTGGCAACTTTGATCTGCGTGACAAGAACCAACGTCCGGGGCGTAACCCGAAGACCGGCGAAGACATTCCGATTACGGCGCGCCGCGTGGTGACCTTCCGTCCGGGGCAGAAGCTGAAAAGCCGGGTAGAAAACGCCAGCCCGAAAGGGTGAGTGACGTGACATCAAAAAAGGCCGCTTGCGCGGCCTTTTTCTTTTTTTTGGGAAAATTCAGTTTATTCCTAATGGGCAATGTAAGAATTAAATTTATTCATTAAAGCACTACGGCGAAAATTTATTTAATCTTATTTGCGGAATATTCTTATGTCTTATTTTATTTGATGGGTGGCCTTATTTGTCATTTCAATAACGGCCATAATAATGGCCTGGGCCGTCGCCGCGGTGGCCTCCACCCCAGTGCGGGCCCCAGCAGCAGGCGCTGAGGCTTGAGGCCAGGGCCACAACGGCCAGCAACATACCGATACGTTTAATCATCTTATTATCCTCCGGTGGGAATCCATTTAATTATAATTGTCTTGCGGCTTGAGGGACGTCAGTTATTCGTTAAACCTTGTCAGTGGTTATGATAATTAAAGGCGGCGGCAAACAGTGTAGGGATTGTGTAAGGCCGTCGAAAACGATCTGAAAATAGGCATCGATGAGATAGTCGTTAAATAAGCACGCTGATATAACCACTGCAGCAAGAAAAATAGAGTGAGAAGGTAAAATGAAAAAGATCCTGTTGCTGGTGTGTTTCCCGCTGTTGCTGCCGCTGGCCGCGCAGGCCGATGTGTCCGTCGATATCAACGTGCCGGGCGTTTCCCTGCATCTGGGGGATCAGGACCGTCGCGGCTACTACTGGGATGGCTACGACTGGCGTCCACCGCAGTGGTGGCATGCGCACCAGGGCCGCGGTCTGGGTGAGCGCAATGCGCGCGGTTTGTACTGGGACGGCGGACGCTGGCAACCTTCGCCGCCGCGTGGTTATGAGCATCGTGAGCCGGAGCGCAGCGGCAATCCGTTCCATGGCGATCGCGATAATCGCGACCGCCGTCATGACGATCGGGGTGACCATGACCGGCGCGATGACGGCCGCGGTCAGCCTTATCCACCGGGCAACGCCGGCCCGCATCGTTAATCCCTGAGTTTTTCGGCGGCTGGTTTTGCCATCATCATGGTGATGACGGGCAGGGCCAGCCGCTGCTTTCCTGCGCCATCGCCTACGCAAGGCTTCCCCTTGCGGCGTTAACCCCCTAATATTCGACTCAGACGTCAATTATCCGGCCACGACAGCGGCCGGCAGGGAAACGCCGCGCCATGCCAACCAGCCGTACTTTCACCTTACTGTTGCAACATCAGCGCTACCGCGATAAGCGCCAGATCACTCTGCTGGCGCTGGGCGTGGCGGTGGCGTTGCTGTTCAGCCTCTGCGCCGGTGACCAATGGATATGGCCGTCAGCGTGGTTCAGCGATCGGGCGCAGTTGTTCGTTTGGCAACTGCGTTTACCGCGCGCGCTGGCGGTGATGCTGGTCGGCGCCGCCCTGGCGGTGGCAGGCGCGGTGATGCAGGCGCTGTTTGAAAACCCGCTGGCGGAGCCCGGTCTGCTGGGGGTGGCTAACGGCGCCGGCGTCGCGCTGGTGTTGACGGTGCTGTTGGGGCACGGTTTGTTGCCGGTGGCGCTGATGAGCGCCGCCGCGATAGCCGGTGCGCTGGCGATGACCTTTTTGCTGCTGGGCTTCGCTCGGCGCCGTCGCCTGACCAATGCTCGGCTGTTGCTGGTTGGCGTGGCGCTGGGCATCGTGTGCAGCGCGCTGATGACCTGGGCGGTCTATTTCAGCACCAGCCTCGATCTGCGGCAGCTGATGTACTGGATGATGGGCGGTTTCGGCGGCGTGGACTGGCGGCAAAAGTGGCTGGTGCTGGCGCTGCTGCCGGTGCTGCTGTGGCTGTGCGGCCAGGGCAGAGCGCTCAACCTGATGGCGCTGGGCGAGGTGCAGGCGCGGCAACTTGGGCTGTCGCTGCATCTGTGGCGTAATTTGCTGGTGCTGGCGATCGGCTGGCTGGTCGGCGTCAGCGTGGCGCTCGCCGGAGTGATTGGCTTTGTTGGGTTGGTGATCCCGCATATTTTGCGGCTCACCGGCCTGACCGACCAGCGCTATCTGCTGCCGGCCTGCGCGCTGGCGGGAGCCGGGGTGTTGCTGGTGGCCGATGTGATCGCCCGCGTTGCGCTGCTGGCGGCCGAGCTGCCGATCGGCGTGGTGACCGCCACGCTGGGGGCGCCGCTATTTATCTGGTTACTGACCCGAACAAAGGGCGTAAGGTAGTTTTCTTCATTCACCTGCCATTAAAAAACCAAAGGATGACAACCGATGAGCAAGCCAATCTACAACCTGCCGTTACACACCATCGAAAACCAGGCGACCACGCTGGGCGCCTATCAGGGTAAGGTGCTGCTGGTGGTCAACGTGGCCTCGGAGTGCGGCCTGACCAAGCAATATGAAGGGCTGGAAGCGCTGTACGAAACCTATCGCGATCGGGGGCTGGAAGTTTTGGGGTTCCCGTCCAATGAATTCCTGGGCCAGGAGCCGGGCAGCAACGAAGAGATCCTGGCGTTTTGCCGCGGCACCTTCGGCGTGCAATTCCCGATGTTCGCCAAGATTGAGGTGAACGGCGAACATCGGCATCCGCTGTACCAGGCGCTGATTGCCGCGCAGCCGGATGCTGTCGCACCGCAGGGCAGCGAGTTCCTGGCGCGGATGACCAGCAAAGGGCGGGCGCCGAAGCACGCCGGCGATATTCTGTGGAACTTCGAGAAATTCCTCGTCGCGCGCGACGGCACGGTGACCCAACGCTTCTCGCCTGACACCACGCCGGAAGATCCGGTGCTGGTGGCGGCGGTAAAACAAGCGCTGGCAGGATAAGACGGATGCTGCAACTCGTCGAGGTTGGGGTGGCGGGGCGCCTGGCGCCTTTTTCGGCACAGATTGAAGGCGGGTTGCAGGTTCATCTGATCGGCCCAAACGGCGCCGGGAAGAGCACCTTGCTGGCGCGGGTGGCCGGCATGCTGCCGGGGCTGGGCGAGGTTCGCCTGGACGGGCGCGCGCTGGCCGATTATCCGGGTAACGCGCTGGCATGCCGGCGTGGCTATCTCAGCCAGCAACAGCCGCCGGTGTCGCTGATGCCGGTGTTCCAGTATTTGGCCTTGCACCGGCCAGCGGCAGCGGCGCAAACCGATGTGGAACACGCCATTCTCTATTTGTGCCAGCGGCTGAAGCTGGTGGATAAGCTGTCACGCATGCTGACGCAGCTCTCCGGTGGCGAATGGCAGCGGGTGCGGCTGGCGGCGGTGTTGCTGCAGGTGTGGCCCAGCGTCAATCCGCACAGTCGGCTGTTGTTGCTGGATGAGCCGACCAACAGCCTGGACGTGGCGCAGAAAGTCGCGCTGGATCGCCTGCTGCGGGAATTTTGCCAGAGCGGGCGCAGCGCGCTGGTGTGCGCGCACGATCTGAATCATACCTTACAGCAGGCCGATCGGGTTTGGTTGCTGCACGCCGGGCGGCTGGTGGCACAGGGGGCCACGCGTGAGGTGATGGCACCCGCGCTGCTGTCGCAGATCTATGAAGTGGACTTCCACCTGCAATGGGTGGGGGACCAGCGTTGGATCATGACCCGCACGGCTTGAGTCGCGACGACGGCGGGGCGCAACGTAAACGAAAACTAAACGTAGTGAATATAAATAGCCGGGTAATCATCGGTTAATATTGGGCTGCCTCTCATTTTCTTATCGATTTTCTTGAAAAACGTCGATGACGTGCTACGCTTGATTCGGCAAAAATAAAATACGTAAATAATTATTAATAAATATAAGAAATTGATTTTAATAATGATTTTAAATAGATGATGGCGACACCCACCAATCAGTTGACCCACTGATGACAAGTCTCGTCTTAAGGTTTAGTTAAGCTTGCGGCCTTACATTGGCAGTTAATCCACGGAAACGATTCTTCTCTGGCGTTTAATATCCGTTAAACGAAAGGGATTTACAGTGTCATCAAAAGCAGTTCGATACGTTTGGGGTTAACTATGGATCAATTTTTGCCTTTCTCTCGTCCGGCCATCGGCGATGAAGAAATCGCCGCGGTAGAGAAAGTGTTGCGTTCCGGTTGGATCACCACCGGGCCGCAAAACCAGCAGCTGGAAAGCGACTTCTGTTCCACCTTCGGCTGTAAGCATGCGATCGCCGTCAGTTCCGCCACGGCGGGCATGCACATCACGCTGATGGCGCTGGGCATCGGCCCCGGCGACGAAGTCATCACCCCTTCGCAAACCTGGGTTTCCACCCTCAACATGATCGAGCTGCTGGGCGCCACGCCGGTCATGATCGACGTTGACCGTGATACATTGATGGTCAGCGCCGCCGATGTCGAGGCTGCCATCACCCCGAAAACCAAAGCGATTGTTCCGGTGCACTACGCCGGCGCTCCTCTGCAGATGGACGCGCTGCGCGCCGTGGCCGAACGCCACGGTCTGCCTTTGATCGAAGACGCCGCCCATGCGGTCGGTACGCGCTACAACGGCGAATGGGTCGGTGCGCGCGGCACGGCGATTTTCTCGTTCCACGCCATTAAAAACGTGACCTGCGCCGAGGGCGGCCTGATCGCCACCGACGACGATGCGCTGGCGGATCGCCTGCGTTGCCTGAAGTTCCACGGTCTGGCCGTCGATGCCTTCGATCGTCAGCAGCTTGGCCGCAAACCGCAGGCCGAAGTGGTGGAGCCGGGTTACAAATACAACCTGTCCGACATTCACGCGGCGATCGCCGTGGTGCAGCTGTCGCGCTTCGCTGAGCTGAACGCGCGCCGCAAGGCGCTGGCACAGCGCTACCTGAGCGCGCTCGAAGGCTCGCCGTTCCAACCGTTGGGCGTGCCGGATTACCCGCATGACCACGCCTGGCATCTGTTTATGGTGCGCGTCGACCCTGAGCGTTGCGGCATCGATCGCGATCGGTTGATGGAGCGTCTGAAAGAGGTTGGCGTCGGCACCGGGCTGCATTTCCGCGCCGCGCATACCCAGAAATTCTACCGTGAGCGTTATCCGCAGCTTTCCTTGCCGAATACCGAATGGAACTCGGCGCGGCTATGCACTTTACCGCTATTCCCTGATATGACCGACGCCGACGTGGATCGCGTGGTCAATGCCTTGTCTTCTGTTGTGGAGTCTTTACGTGTCTCGCGTTGAACCGATTAAAAAAGTGTCGATAGTCATCCCGGTATACAACGAGCAGGAAAGTCTGCCGGCGTTGCTGGAGCGTACTACCGCCGCTTGCAAGCAGTTATCTCAACCTTATGAAATCATCCTCGTCGACGATGGCAGCAGCGACAACTCCGCGGACATGCTGACCGCGGCGGCGGAAAAGCCGGACAGCCACGTCATCGCCGTTTTGCTGAACCGCAACTATGGCCAGCACTCGGCGATCATGGCCGGTTTCAACCAGGTGACCGGCGATCTGGTGATTACGCTGGACGCCGATCTGCAGAACCCGCCGGAGGAGATCCCTCGTCTGGTCAGCGTGGCGGAAGAGGGCTATGACGTGGTGGGCACCGTGCGCGCCAACCGCCAAGACTCCTGGTTCCGCAAAAGCGCTTCGCGCGTGATCAACATGATGATTCAACGCGCCACCGGCAAGTCGATGGGGGACTACGGCTGCATGCTGCGCGCCTACCGTCGTCACATCGTTGAGGCGATGCTGCACTGCCACGAGCGCAGCACCTTTATCCCGATTCTGGCGAACACCTTCGCCCGTCGCACGACCGAGATCGACGTGCGTCACGCCGAGCGCGAGTTTGGCGATTCCAAGTACAGCCTGATGAAGCTGATCAACCTGATGTACGACCTGATCACCTGCCTGACCACCACCCCGCTGCGTTTGCTCAGCGTGGTCGGCAGCATCGTGGCGCTGTCCGGGTTTGTGTTGGCGCTGGTGCTGATTGCGCTGCGTCTGCTGCTCGGCCCTGAATGGGCCGCCGGCGGCGTGTTCACCCTCTTCGCCGTGCTGTTCACCTTTATCGGCGCCCAGTTTGTTGGCATGGGGCTACTGGGTGAATACATCGGCCGCATCTATACCGACGTGCGCGCACGTCCTCGCTATTTTGTTCAGAAAGTGGTCGGCGTACAGCAGGACCACAATACTCAGGAAGAAGAATGATGAAAGCTATTGTATTTGCTTACCATGATATTGGCTGCGCAGGTCTGAAAGCGCTGACTGAGGCGGGTTATGACGTGCAGGCCGTATTCACGCACACCGACGACCCTGGTGAGAACAACTTCTTCTCCTCCGTGGCCCGTTTGGGCGCCGAATTGGATCTGCCGGTCTATGCGCCGGAAGACGTGAACCACCCGCTGTGGGTTGACCGCATTCGCGACCTGCAGCCGGACGTGATCTTTTCGTTCTACTACCGCCATATGCTGAGCGACGAGATCCTCTCGCTGGCACCGCAGGGCGGCTTCAACCTGCACGGTTCGCTGCTGCCGCATTACCGTGGCCGCGCCCCGGTGAACTGGGCGCTGGTGAACGGCGAAACCGAAACCGGCGCCACGCTGCACAAGATGGTGAAACGCCCGGACGCCGGCGACATCGTCGGTCAGCAGAAAGTGACCATCGCCGACAGCGACACTGCGCTGACGCTGCACAAAAAAGTGCTGGAAGCCGCGCAGGCCGTATTGAAAGAGCAGTTGCCGAAGCTGAAGAACGGCACCGCCACCTTCACCAAGCAGGATGAGTCTCAGGCCAGCTACTTCGGCCGTCGCACCGCGGCGGACGGCGAGATCCTGTGGCACAAGTCCGCCAAAGAGATCAACAACCTGGTACGTGCCGTCACGGAACCGTACCCGGGTGCCTTCAGCTACCTCGGCCAGCGCAAGCTGATCGTCTGGCGCTCTCGCGTGCTGGATACCCAACACGACAAGCAGCCGGGCACCGTACTGAGCACCTCGCCGCTGGTCATCGCCTGTGGCGAAGGCGCGCTGGAGATCGTTGCCGGTCAGAACGACAGCGGCCTGTACGTGCAGGGCAGCCGCCTGGCGCAGGAAATGGGCATCGTCACCGACGTGCGCCTGGCCGCCAAGCCGAACGCCGTAATGAAACGCCGCACTCGCGTGCTGATCCTCGGGGTCAACGGCTTCATCGGTAACCACCTGACCGAGCGCCTGCTGCGTGACGATCGCTACGACATCTACGGCCTGGATATCGGTTCTGACGCCATCAGCCGTTTCCTCGACAACCCGCGTTTCCACTTCGTGGAAGGCGACATCAGCATCCACTCCGAGTGGATCGAGTATCACATCAAGAAATGCGACGTGGTGCTGCCGCTGGTGGCGATCGCGACGCCGATCGAATACACCCGTAACCCGCTGCGCGTGTTCGAGCTGGATTTCGAAGAGAACCTGAAGATCGTTCGCGACTGCGTGAAATACAACAAGCGCATCATCTTCCCGTCCACCTCAGAAGTGTACGGCATGTGCGACGACAAAGAGTTCGACGAAGACCATTCGCGCCTGATCGTCGGGCCAATCAACAAACAGCGCTGGATCTACTCGGTCTCCAAACAGCTGCTGGATCGGGTGATCTGGGCTTACGGCGCTAAAGAAGGCCTGAAGTTCACGCTGTTCCGTCCATTCAACTGGATGGGGCCGCGCCTGGATAACCTGGACGCTGCGCGTATCGGCTCTTCCCGTGCCATCACCCAGCTGATCCTCAACCTGGTGGAAGGTTCGCCGATCAAACTGATGGACGGCGGCGCGCAGAAACGTTGCTTCACCGACATCAACGACGGCATCGAAGCGCTGTTCCGCATCATCGAGAACCGCGACGGCCTGTGCGACGGCCAGATCGTCAACATCGGCAACCCGACCAACGAAGCGAGCATCCGCGAGCTGGCGGAAATGCTGCTGGAAAGCTTCAACAGCCACCCGCTGCGCGACCGCTTCCCGCCGTTTGCCGGCTTCAAGGACGTTGAGAGCAGCAGCTACTACGGTAAAGGTTACCAGGACGTCGAGCACCGCACGCCGAGCATCAAGAACGCTCACCGCCTGCTGGGCTGGCAGCCGACCATCGAGATGAAGCAAACCGTCGCCGATACGCTGGACTACTTCCTGCGCACTACCGTTCAGGAAGGGAACGATGCATGAAGAAAGTCGGTCTGCGGGTTGATGTAGATACCTTCAGCGGCACCCGTGAAGGGGTGCCGCAGTTGCTGGACCTGTTCGACAAGTACGACATTCAGGCCAGCTTCTTCTTCAGCGTGGGACCGGACAACATGGGGCGCCATCTTTGGCGCCTTTTGCGTCCGAAATTTCTGTGGAAAATGCTGCGTTCGAACGCCGCCTCGCTGTACGGCCTGGACATTCTGCTGGCCGGCACCGCCTGGCCGGGGCGCAACATTTCACGCGCGTTGGGGCCGCTGATGAAGCGCACCGCCGAAGCCGGCCATGAAGTCGGGCTGCACGCCTGGGATCACCAGGGGTGGCAGGCCAAGGTCGCCAAGTGGAGCGAGGCGCAGCTGACCGAACAGGTGCAGCTGGGCGTCGATGCCCTGAGCGCCAGCACCGGCCAACCGGTGAAATGCTCCGCCGTGGCGGGCTGGCGTGCCGATACGCGCGTGCTGGAGGTCAAGCAACGCTTCGGCTTCCATTACAACAGCGATTGCCGCGGCACCCATCCATTCCGTCCGGTGCTGAGCGACGGGCGTCACGGCACGGTGCAGATCCCGGTGACGTTGCCGACCTTCGACGAAGTGATCGGCAGCGAAGTCAGCATGGCCGACTTCAACGACTACATTCTGCGCGCCATCGAGAACGATCGCGGCGTGCCGGTGTACACCATTCACACCGAAGTGGAAGGCATGTCGCAAGCGGCGATGTTCGAACAGTTATTGCAACGCGCACGGCAGCAGGGCATCGAATTCTGTCCGCTTGGCGCGCTGTTACCACAAGATTTGGCGTCACTGCCGTTGGGCCGCATCAAGCGTGCTCCTTTCCCCGGCCGCGAAGGTTGGCTGGGCTGTCAAACCGATGTGAAGGACGTTACATGAAGGCGCTAAAAGGATCCTGGGCCATTCTGCTGGCCGTTTTTTTTGCTCTGGTTTACCTGATCCCGCTTAACGGCCGCCTGCTGTGGCAGCCGGACGAGACGCGTTATGCCGAGATCAGCCGTGAAATGCTGCAGCGCGGCGATTGGGTTGTGCCGCACCTGCTGGGGCTGCGCTACTTCGAAAAGCCGGTGGCGGGTTACTGGTTCAATAACATCAGCCAGTGGCTGTTCGGCGAAAACAACTTTGCGGTGCGCTTCGGCTCGGTGTTCAGCACCGGCATGACCGCACTGCTGGTGTTCGCGCTGGCGATGCTGATGTGGCGCAATGCGCGCCGCGCCAGCCTGGCGGCGCTGATTTTCCTGTCGATGGTGCTGGTGTTCAGCATCGGCACCTACAGCGTGCTGGATCCGATGATCTCGCTGTGGCTGGCCGCGGCGATGGTCAGCTACTACCTGACGCTGAAAGCCACTTCGGTCAAAGGCAAGCTGGGCGCCTACGCGCTGCTGGGCTTGGCCTGCGGCATGGGCTTTATGACCAAGGGCTTCCTGGCGCTGGCGGTGCCGGTGATCGCGGTGATCCCGATCGTCATCCAGCAACGTCGCATCAAGGATCTGCTGTGCTATGGCCCGTTGGCGATCGTGACCGCTACGCTGCTCAGCCTGCCGTGGGCGCTGGCGATCGCGCAACGTGAACCCGACTTCTGGAATTACTTCTTCTGGGTCGAGCATATTCAGCGTTTCGCCGAAGATAATGCCCAGCACAAGGCGCCGTTCTGGTATTACCTGCCGGTCCTGCTGGCGGCGGTGCTGCCGTGGCTGGCGCTGCTGCCCGGTGCGCTGCTCAAGGGCTGGCGCGAACGCGTACAGCGCCCGGAGCTGTTCTTCCTGCTGAGCTGGGCGATGATGCCGCTGATCTTCTTCAGCATCGCCAAAGGCAAGCTGCCGACCTACATTCTGCCGTGCATGGCGCCGCTGGCGCTGCTGATGACCGCCTATGCGGAAGACTACGCCGCCACCCTGCGCGCCAGACTGTTCAAGGCCAATGCCTGGCTGAACGGCCTGTTCGGGCTGATCGGCATCGTGGCGCTGGTGGTGTTGAGCGCCGGCCTGCTGCCGAAAGCCCATCTGTTTACCGCGCAAGAGTGGCCGAAGGTGGTGCTCGGCCTGATCGCCTTCGGCGGCTGGCTCCTGTTCGCGCTGGTTTCCGCACGCGATAACGGCCGTCAATGGCGCTGGGCGGCGGCCTGCCCGGTATTGCTGTGCCTGGTGATCGGCTACGCCATCCCGCAACAGGTGACCGATTCCAAGCTGCCGCAGAACTTCGCGCGTGCCACGATGGCCGAGCTGGGCGACAGCCGTTACGTGCTGACCGACAGCGTCGGGGTAGCGGCCGGTTTGGCCTGGGAACTGAAGCGTAGCGACGTGCTGATGTACAGCCAGAAAGGCGAGGTAGCTTATGGTCTGGAGTATCCGGACGCCAAAGGCCACCTGATCAGCGACGCCGACTTCCCGCAGTGGCTGGCGCAGGCGCGCAAACAGGGGAACGTGTCGCTGGTGCTGCAGCTGTCCCGTGGCGAAGCGCTGCCGCAGGAACTGCCTGCCGCAGACAAGGTGGATCGTATGAACCGCCTGGTGCTGATGTGGTATAAACAGCAACCATGATGGGTTTTCTGTTGGTGATTGTGGTCAGCCTGCTCACCTGCGGTGGGCAGCTGTGCCAGAAGCAGGCGGCGCACTGTTGGGAGCGGGCGGACGAAGCGCGGCTGAAGCAGACGCTGCGTTGGCTGGCGCTGGCGGTGCTGCTGCTGGGGCTGGGCATGGCGGTGTGGCTCAATGTGCTGCAACGCCTGCCGCTCAGCCTGGCTTACCCGATGCTCAGCCTGAACTTCGTGATGGTGACGCTGGCGGCGCGCTGGCTGTTTCATGAGCCGACGACCGTGCGCCACTGGTGTGGCGTAGCGTCGATTATGTTGGGGATCCTGCTGATGAGCGTGCATTCATGAGGGGCTATGCTTGGGGCGCCGCCAGCGTGTTGCTGGTGACGCTGGCGCAGTTGCTGATGAAGTGGGGCATGGTGCAAATCCCGCTGATGTCGTTCGCCGACGTCTCGTTGGCGTTGATCGGCGACTACTGGCTGCCGCTGCTGGCGGTGGGCGGCGGCATCTTCGGTTATGCGCTGTCGATGCTGTGTTGGTTCTTTGCGCTGCGCCACCTGCCGTTAAACCGCGCTTATCCTCTGCTGAGCGTCAGCTACGCGCTGGTCTATCTGGCGGCGGTGATCCTGCCGTGGTTTAACGAATCCGCTACGCTGCTGAAAACGTTGGGCACGCTGTATATTCTGTTCGGCGTCTGGCTGATTAACAGCAAATCCGAGACAAAATCGCCGGAATAGGGTCAAAACCGGCGATCCTGCTATTATCTCCCTCATGGCGCTTGCCTTTTTCCCCGTGCGGGAGATAAATTAACGCCAAATAGCGCTCTCCTTACGTGGTGCCGGCTTCGCCTCGCAGGCGGTGGTGGTGTGCCGATTGGCATAATGCGGCAGCGTGTTCAATGAAGGAATATTATGCGGATGCGTGTGTGGTTTTTATTAGCCAGTTTGATCCTCGCCGGCTGCAGCAGCCATGCGCCGCCGCCGAGCGGCCGCCTGGCGGACTCTATCGTGGTGGTGGCCCAGCTCAACGAGCAACTGCGTCAGTGGTACGGCACGCCATACCGTTACGGCGGCCTGGATCGCGGCGGCGTAGATTGTTCCGGCTTTGTTTACCGCACGTTCCGCGATCGTTTCGACATGCAGCTGCCGCGTTCGACCGAAGAGCAAACCTCGCTGGGCACCAAGGTTTCGCGTGATGAGCTGATGCCGGGCGACCTGGTGTTTTTCAAAACCGGCGGCGGTGAGAACGGCCTGCACGTCGGCATTTACGATACCAACGACCAATTTATCCACGCGTCGACCAGCCGCGGAGTGATCCGCTCCTCGCTCGATAACGTCTACTGGAAGCGGGTATACTGGCAGGCGCGACGCATTTAGCCTTAACCTATTGATTTGGTGTATCATGGCGGCATCACGTGTTTTGAACGGTGCCTGCCATGAACAGCCTGCGTTTACTGATCTCCGATTCCTACGATCCCTGGTTTAACCTGGCGGTGGAAGAGTGCATCTTCCGCGAGATGACCACGCAAAAAATCCTCTTTCTGTGGCGCAATGCCGAAACGGTGGTGATTGGCCAGTCGCAGAACCCGTGGAAGGAGTGCAACACCCGGCGCATGGAGCAGGACGGCATTCGGCTGGCGCGGCGCAGCAGCGGCGGTGGGGCGGTATTTCACGACCTGGGCAACACCTGTTTCACCTTTATGGCCGGCAAACCGGGTTACGACAAAAGCGTCTCGACCGACATCATTCTGCAAGCGCTGCGGCAGCTGGGCGTCACGGCCGGCGCGTCGGGGCGCAACGATCTGGTGATGGAAACCGCCGACGGGCCGCGCAAAATATCCGGCTCGGCCTATCGAGAAACCCAGGACCGTGGTTTCCACCACGGCACGCTGCTGCTGAACGCCGATCTGGAGCGGCTGGCAGACTATCTCAATCCCGATCCCAAAAAGCTGCAGGCCAAGGGCATCACCTCGGTGCGTTCGCGCGTCGCCAATTTGGCGGAGTTTTTGCCGGGTATCAGCCATGAACAGGTGTGCGAAGCCATCGTGCAGGCCTTTTTTGCCCACTATGGCGAGACGGCCGAGCCGGAGATCATTTCGCCGGACGTATTCCCCGATTTGCCCGATTTTGCCGCGCAGTTCGCCAAACAGAGCAGTTGGGAATGGAATTTCGGCAAGGCGCCGGCGTTCAGCCATCTGCTTAACGAGCGCTTCGTCTGGGGCGGCGTGGATCTGTTCTTCGACGTGGAGAAGGGAACGATTGTTCGCGCGCAGGTGTTCACCGACAGCCTGAATCCCGCCCCGCTGCAACGGCTGGCGGAAGCGCTGGTGGGCTGCGCGTATCGCAGCGAGCCCGTTGCCGCTTGCTGCGATCGGCTGATGGCGGATTATCCGCAACAGGCGGCGGAATTGACCGAACTGCGGCAATGGCTGAGCGAAACGATCCGTTAGCCGGTATGGGATGGTGAAGGGGATGAGCGTGCTCATCCCTTTTTTTATCGCTGAAATCGACGTTTCGCAGGGGCGTAGCGCAGATTTTCTGAAAATCAAGGTGGGCATTTTTTTACGTTTTCAATGCTGAGAATAACGGGCGGAATTGATGTGTTATTAAATTTAATCAGTCATCGTTAACGACAGGAAAAATCGGCGTTACGGCAGAAAGATTATTTTACTTCATTTAAGATTTTTCTTAAATAAAACAACGGAGATAAGTCAAATTTAGCCCGTCATCCAATCCACTTAAGCCAAATACCTTTTCATATCACGCGTTAGGCGAGAAAGGTGGCATAAATTCAGCTGCTTTTCTTTTGCGCCTTTCGCGATTGTCGTATAGCTTTAATCTATCAATTAAATGATATTTCATGGGTATTTGCATTGATATTTCCGATTAATCCCAGAAGGATTGATCGATAAAATATATTGATATACGATGATACGCTAGCCATTCATCCTGTGGCATTAAAATGAACATCCAACTCGAAGCTGACTTTATTAGTAGCTATGTTTTTCAACCTGTTTACTCAATGGAGGGCAGGCTGTTGGCGGTGGAAATGTTGAGCCGTTTCAACAGTCTCGACGGTGATTTAGCCATGCCGGCCGAAATTGGGATTAATTTATTGGCGCCTGAACAAAGGATTGAGTTATTTAATGAGCAATTGAAACTTGCGGAGCGGCACGCGGGCTGGTTTACCGGTAACAGCGTGCAGTTGACCATCAATATCGAAGAAACCATCGTCGAACTTATTCTTTCCGATCCGGCATTGTGCCAATGGATCAGGCAATATCCTTTTATTGCATTCGAAATGAGTGAGAGTTTTCCGAATCTTTCGGCCGGGAAGAACAACCCGAACGTGCAGCGATTAAGCGAAATGTTTACGCTGTGGCTCGATGATTTCGGTTCCGGTAAAGCCACCTTGACCGCGCTGTATGATGGTTTGTTTGACTATGTAAAGATAGACAAGCGTTTTTACTGGCAGCTGTTTACCCATCAGGGGTATGACGTGGTCATCGACTCGTTGTTAAAGAATATCAACCTGTTGTGTAAAGGCGTGATCGTCGGAGGAATAGAGAAAAAAGAGTACTTTAATAAACTCAGATACGCCGGTGTTTTAGGCCTGCAAGGTTTTTTATGGCCCAGCGTTGGTGTGGATAATCTGCAAACTTTGCTGGCGAAGCCCAGCGAGTTCAATAATTAAGAAGTGATATAAAAAACTACACACAATGAGGTAAATAATGCACGGGGTGATGTTTGCCGTGATTCCGTCGCCGTTATTCGCCATCGTTTTTTGGCTGATGACACCGTTTTGTCAGCCCGCGTTAAACCGCGTTTCCTCCGCCAGGTGGAAACGCCAAACACCCCGCATCCGTCCTGGCGACAGGCGGATGCGTTCTCCCTGCATTCCTTCGGTGTTAATCCGCCCGTCCAGGCTCTACACTACGCTGAAACGGAGGGCCTATGCCGCAGTTCGATAACGCTTACTACCAACAGTTACCCGGTTTCTACACCGCCCTGAACCCGACGCCGCTCAAGGATGCGCGCCTGCTGTACCACAGCGAGCCGCTGGCGCGCGAGCTGGGGCTGGATGAAAGTTGGTTTACTCAGGATAAAACCCCCATTTGGGCGGGAGAAACGCTGCTGCCCGGCATGCAGCCGTTGGCGCAGGTGTACAGTGGCCACCAGTTTGGCGTCTGGGCCGGGCAGCTGGGGGATGGCCGCGGCATTTTACTGGGCGAACAGGTCCTGGCGGACGGCAGCCACCGTGACTGGCACCTGAAGGGCGCCGGGCTGACGCCATACTCACGTATGGGGGACGGCCGCGCGGTGCTGCGTTCGGTGATCCGCGAGTTTCTGGCCTCCGAGGCGTTGCATCATCTGGGGATCCCGACCACCCGGGCGTTGACCATCGTGACCAGCCGGCAGCCGGTGTTCCGCGAGCAGCCGGAACGCGGTGCCATGCTGATGCGGGTGGCGGAAAGCCACGTGCGCTTCGGCCACTTCGAGCACTTTTACTACCGCAAACAGCCGGAGCAGGTGCGGCAGCTGGCGGATTTCGTCATTGCCCGTCACTGGCCGCAGCTGCAGGATCAGGCTGAACGTTACCTGCTGTGGTTTACCGACGTGGTGGAACGGACGGCGCGCCTGATCGCCCATTGGCAAACCGTCGGTTTCGCTCACGGCGTGATGAACACCGACAACATGTCGATTCTCGGCATCACCATTGACTACGGCCCTTACGGCTTCCTCGATGACTATCAGCCCGGTTATATCTGCAATCACTCCGACCATCAGGGGCGTTACGCCTTCGACAATCAGCCGGCGGTGGCGCTGTGGAACCTGCATCGCCTGGCGCAGACCCTGTCGGGGCTGATGACCACTGAACAGCTGCAGCAGGCGCTGGCGGCGTATGAACCGGCGCTGATGCGCGCCTACGGCGAACAGATGCGCGCTAAACTCGGCTTCTTCACGCCGACGGCGCAGGACAATGACGTGCTCACCGGGCTGTTGAGCCTGATGGCGCAGGAAGGGCGGGACTATACCCGCACGTTCCGCCTGTTGAGCGACACTGAACAGCAACAGGCGCAGTCGCCGCTGCGCGACGAGTTTATCGACCGCGCGGCGTTCGATTCCTGGTATCAGCAGTATCGTCAGCGTTTGCAGCAGGAGCAGGTGAGCGATGAGGAACGGCAACGAGCGATGAAGGCGGTGAACCCGCGCCTGATCCTGCGCAACTATCTGGCGCAGCAGGCGATTGAAGACGCGGAGCAAGACGACGTGGGCCGTTTGCAGCGGTTGCATCAGGCCCTGCTGCGGCCGTTCGACGATGCGCCGGAATATGACGATCTCGCCGTGCTGCCGCCGGACTGGGGCAAACATCTGGAGATTTCCTGCTCCAGCTGAGATGAAAAAAGGGCGCTTAATGGCGCCCTTGACGTTATTGACGCAGGTAGACCTGCGGCAGCGACACTTCGGGATGATGCACCACGCCGAGATCGGCCTGATACCAGCGGGTGAGGATCTCCGTCTGCAACACCTCCTGCGGCGTGCCGCTCGCCACCAGACGCCCCTGATGCAGCAGCAGGATCCTATCGGCGTACAGCGCGGCCAGATTAAGATCGTGCAGCACGCAGCAGACGCCCAGCGGCTGTTGGCGCGTCAGCGAGCGCAGCAGGCGCAGGGTGTGCTGCTGGTGGTACAGATCCAGCGCCGAGGTCGGCTCGTCGAGAAATAGCCAGGCGGGAGACGGCTGCGGTTGCCACAGCTGCGCCAACACCCGCGCCAGCTGTACCCGCTGCTGTTCGCCGCCGGAAAGCTGGCGGTAGTCGCGCTGCGCCAGCGCCAGACAATCGGTCTGCGCCATCACCTGTTGGATCGCCTGATGCTCGTCGCGTTTGCCGTGCGGCGCCCGCCCCATGCTGACCACTTCCTCCACGCTGAACGGAAACGCCAGATCGCTGTACTGGCGCATCACGGCTCGGACTTTGGCCAACTGCTGCGGCGCCCACTGTTCCAGCGGGCGATCAAGCAGGCGACATTCGCCGCAGTCCGGCGTCAAATAGCCGGTCAGCAAGCGCAGCAGCGTCGATTTGCCGGCGCCGTTAGGGCCGATAATCGCCACCATTTCGCCGCCGGCGAGGCTGAGCGAAACGTCGTTGATCAAGCGGCGCGCACCGAGGCTGTAGCGCAGCTCTCGGGCCGTCAGGCAGGCGGCGTTATCCACCGGTTCGCTCCCGCTGGCGCATCACCAGCCACAAGAAGTAAGGACCGCCGATCAGGCTGGTCATCAACCCCACCGGCATTTCGGCCGGCGCCACCAGCGTGCGCGCCAGCGTATCGCTGACCAGCAGCAGACAGGCGCCGCCCAGCGCGGAGCAGGGCAGCAGCCAGCGGTGATCGCCGCCGAGGCGCATGCGCACCAGATGCGGCACCACCAAACCGACAAAGCCGATCACGCCGCTCATCGCTACCGCCGCGCCGATCAGCAAGGCGCTCAGCAACAGCAGCTGCAGCTTGGCGCGCTGGACGTTCACCCCGAGGTAGTGGGCCTCTTCGTCCCCCAGCTGCAACAGGTTCAGCCGGCGCGCCTGCAGCAGCGTCAGCAGCGCCGTAGGCAGGATCAGCGAGGCGGAAACCGCCAGCGTCGGCCACTGTGACTGGCTGAGGCTGCCCATCATCCACAGCGAGAACTGGCGCAGCTGTTGATCGCTGCTGACGTAAGAGAGCACGCCGATGGCCGCCATGCACAGGGCGTTGATGGCGATGCCCGCCAGCAGCAGCCGCGACAGATTGCCGTGCCCGCTGCGGCTGATGCCGTAGATCAATAGCGATACCAGCAGGCTGCCGAGGAACGCCGCCAGCATATGGCCGTACAGTGCGATCGTCACCGGCAACGCCAGCGGCATCACGATGAACAGAGCGACAAACAGCGCGCCGCCGCTGCTGATGCCCAGCAGGCTCGGATCCGCCAGCGGGTTGCGGAACAGCCCCTGCATCACCGCACCGGATACCGCCAGCGCGCAGCCGATCACCACCGCCAGCAGCACGCGCGGCAGGCGGATGTTCAACCAGATGTGCCAGGCGGCATCGCTGAAAGGTTCGCGCCACAGGGTGCGAAACGACAGCGTCAGCGCGCCCAGGTTGGCGGCGACCAGCGCCAGCAGCGTCAGCAACACCAGCAGACCGGTGATGGCCAGCTGAGGCGAGGTGCGACAGCGCATTACTTTTGCTCCGCCGCGTGGCGCAGTTTGGCCAGCGCCGCCGGCGTTTCCAGACCGAAGCCCAGCAGCGCCATGTCATCGACGATCAGCACGCGGCGTTGCTTGCCTGCCGGTGTCAACGCCAGGCCCGGCAGCGTCCACAGCTGCTGTTCGCCGCCGAGGGTGCGCACGCCGTCGGTAGTGACCAGCAACAGATCCGGCGCGCTGGCGATGACGCCTTCCTGCGACAGCGGACGGTAGCGGTCAAAGCCCTGCATGGCGTTTTTCAGGCCGGCGGCGGCAATCACCGCGTCGGCGGCGGTGTGTTGCCCGGCGGCCATCGGCGTGATGCCGCCGTGGCTCATCACGAACAGCACCTTGACCGGCAGCGGGGAGGTATCGACCGCCGCCAGCTGTTGTCGATAGCGCTCGCTCAGCTGTTTGCCTTGCTCAACGCGCTGCAGCGCAGCGGCAATCGTAGCGATTTTCTGCGGCACCGCCTGCAGGGTGGTGTCACCCGGCACGCTGACCACGTTGACGCCGCTGTCCGCCAGCTGTTTGAGCACCAGCGCCGGCTGTGCCAGCTCGGTCGTCAGTACCAGCGTCGGCTTCAGCGCCAAAATGCCTTCGGCGTTCAGCTGGCGCATATAGCCGACGTCCGGCAGCTTTTTCACCGCTTCCGGATGCAGACTGGTGCTGTCGCGGGCGATCACCTCGTCGCCGGCGCCGAGCGCGAAGGCGATTTCCGTCACGTCGCCGCCGATCGAGACGATGCGCTGCGCCGCCGCAGCGGTGAGCGGCAGCGCCAGCGACATCATCAACGCCAGGCGGCGGATCAAGGAAGATTTCATGCGGCGATGTCCTTGGCGGCGAGCGCGGCAACCTGCTCGCGCCACTGGGTTTGTTCCGGCTGCCCTTCGGTACGCTGGCCATACAGCTGCGCAATCTGCGTGCCATCGGCGGCGAACAGCTCCAGGCTGGTGACGATGCCGTCTTTGGTCGGTTTGCGGGTGATCCAGCTTTCGGCGATGGCGTCTTCGATCAGGTGCAGCGTGAAGCGGCGGTTGAACACGTTGATCCAGCCTTCCTGCGGCATCAAACGTTCGATCTGGCCGGTGAAGATCTGCACGCAGCCGCGGTTGCCGACGAAGATCATGATCTCGTTCTGCTGCTGCTGCGCTGCTTCCAGCAGCTGCGACAGCGCGCTGTTGTCCACCTGATAGGCCAGATCGTCGCCGACGGCGCGGAACGCCTGCTGGCGCGTCAGTTTGTTGCGGCTGAGCAGCTGGAAGAACTGGTGAACGTCGGTCATCGCGCGCCATTCACCGTCGATTTTTGCATGATCTTGCGTCGTTTCATCCGCAGTGCTCGCCTCGGCGGGCTGCAGCGCCAGCGCCGGATTTTCTTCGCTCAGGTGGCGTTCCACCAGTGCCATCCAGGCCGGCAGATCGGTCTCTTCGGTGGTGTAGACCTTGTGCAGCGCATCGCCCTGTTGGTCGAAGAACTGGATGCTGTGGCGCACGCCGCGCTTGTTGGTTTCGCTCATGGCGAAAACGCTGGTCCAGTGGTTGAGGAACAGGCGCAGATCCAGCTCGCGCGGGTTGAGGATCAGCCCGGCGTGGCCGTTGAGGTGCTGGTTGCGGTAGCGGCCCATCTGCTCATGCACCGCATAGCTGTTGCGGGTGATGGACTTGGTGACGCCGACCTGCTCAAGCTCGGTCAGCAGGGTGCGCGCGTCGGCCTGCAGGCGGCGAGTGTCGTGGCCGACGCGGGCGTGCGTTAGCTCCGCTTCGCTGACGCCGAGGATCGCCGCCAGATCGCGGGCGTATTTGCCGGGGTGATCGATTTTAGCCTGTTGGTAGCGTTCGTATAGGGTATTGCTCATGCGGGATTCTCCTGCGCTGTAATGCGAACGGCGGACAACCGGGTTGTCCGCCAGATAGTCAAATGATTACCACTGGTAGCTGACCAGCAGTTTGGCGTTGCGGCCATCCTGCGGGACGCCCTGCGGCGAGTAATATTCTTTGTCGAAAGCGTTGCCCAGCACCACGGTGGTGGTCATGCCCTGCAGCCGATCGCGACCCTTGTAGCTCAGATAGAAGTCGTTGACGCCATAGCCGGCTTGTTCGGCCGTGCCGGTCTCCACGCGCGTCGCGCGTTCGGCGAAGGTGGCGACCCAGCCGGCGGACAGACCGGTTTCGCCCAGCGGCACGTCCAGCGAGCTGGTGACAGTGTCTGGATTGATGCTGCTTAACCAGTCACCGGTCGCTTCATTTTTGCCACGGGTGCGGTTATAAGCCAAATCCCAGCCGAACCACGGTGTTTTATAGCTGAGCGTAGCATCCCATCCCCAGATTTTGGCGCGATCGATATTGGTCGAGAATGTGGTGCAACTGATGCAATAAGGACCTCGCGGACCGCGTCCCAGTTCCATCGTGACATCGGTGGTGATGTAGTCCTTGGCTTTGGTATCGAAATAGCTGGCTTTGAACTGCAGGCTATCATCGGCCAGCATCAAATCATCGAAACGCAGACCAAACCCGTACTCTTGGGTTTCGTTGGGTTCCGGTTTCAAACTCGGGTTAGGCACCCAATAGTTGGTGATGGTGGTTGGCCCCATTGGAATTGAGAAGTGTTTGGAGTCGTTGTACATCTCACCCATCGTCGGCGCGCGGAACGCCTGAGAATAGGAGCCGAACAGCATCAACCAGTCGGTAGGCGTAATGCTGACCGCACCGCGAGAGGACCATTTGTCCGCATCCACATCGGCATAACCGTCGCTTGAGCCCTTGTAATTGTCATAGCGGGTGCCGGCGAGCAGAGTGACAGGCAGATCGCGCAGCGTGATTTCATCTTGCAGCCAGCCTGAAGCGAAATTGATTTTTGCTTGCGGGAAACTTTCGGTAGCGCCGCCCGGCGTTTGTTCCTGTTTGTAAGCCTCGGTGCCGTAGGTCAGCAGGTGAGAGGCGAAAGTATCCGCAAACAGGCGCGTTCGGTTTTCGAGTTTGGCGCCTTTCGTGGTTTGTTTGCGTGCTTCATCTTCGCTGCCATTGGCGTGAGCGTTAATTTTTACGTCTGAATAATACACTTTCGCTTCTGCATCCAGCCAATCTTGGCCGGCCGGTTTCAGTTTGTAACTCAGTGCCGCGTCGCGTTGAATCGTCGAACGATCGGTCATTAAGTTTCCACTGGAGCTGGCTGGAGTTTGCGGGTTTTTCGGCTCCTGGGCGCTGTTGTTGTAGTAACGCAAGTTGCCGCTCAGCGACTGGCTATCGTCGATCTTCCAGGTGCCTTTGGCCAGCACATTGCTGATGGTTTCGTCGTTAGGCGCATCGAAGCCGTTGCCCTGACGAAGATCGCCGACGTCGCGAGTGCCGAACGACAGCAGGCCGTCGAGGTTATCGGTCTTGCCGTAGGCGCTGGCGCCCATGCCCAGGCTGTGATCGCCGGTGCCGGCGGTGCCGTAGACGCGGAACCCGGTATCGTGGCCCGGCAGCAGCAGATCGGCGGCATCGACGGTCTCATAAGACACTACGCCGCCCAACGCGCCGCTGCCGTACAGCAACGCGGAGGGGCCGCGCACGATTTCAATGCGTTTCACTAACGCAGGATCCAAAAATGTGCCGTTAATATGGCCGGTATCGGTCCCCTGGCGGATGCCGTCAACCAACGTCAGCACGCCGCGTCGGTCGTAACCGCGCATCATGAGATCTTGCCCATTGCTGCGCCCGGAACCCGTGACGGTAATGCCCGGCACGCGGCGCAGCATATCGGCGGCCGAGGTGGCGGTCTGGCTTTCCGGCGAGTTGCCTTCGATGACCGTGACCATCATCGGCGCTTCAAAGCTGCTGCGTTGGTTACCGGTGGCGACCACGGTCATGGTCTCGTCGGCGGCTTTGGCTTGTTTAGCCGGCGCCGCGTTGGAAGAGGATGTTGTGCTGGTGTTTTGTGCCAAGGCCACCGTAGGCAGAGCGCAGGCAATCGCCAGACTCAAAGCGGAAAAACGCAGCCGGGTGGAAAATGTCAGAGGCATGGTGCAACTCTCCGTATGTAATAAAACATATCAATAGATTTGCTGGCTGCCTGGATCAAAAGATCGGGGTGGCTGGCGTTTGAGGATTCTGTGGTTATTTGGTCAGGATCAATTTCCCGGCTTTGGTCTGCCGTAGCTGATAGCGCTGGCCCTGATGGGTAATGAACGCGATGCCGTCGGTGCCGAGCAGCTGTGCGCTGTCGTAGCTGGGCGGCGCGTTTGCGCTGTGCTCGGTCGGGGCCGCGGCGGCGGGGGTAGGCGTGTTGGCAGTATCCATCATCATTGTGCTTATAAAACAGACCATTAAATGGTAATTAATATCAAACTGAGAATCATTATCATGTGAAGGAAAGGTTACATCAAGGAAAATTTTCTTACCGATGGAACCTTTTTGTCGAACGGACATCTGGCGGCGGGCCGAGCGCACTCGGCCCGTAAAAAAGGGGCGTTATTTCAGCAGGGTTTCGATGCGGTCAAACAGACGTTCGGGCTTGGTGATCGGCGCAAAGCGCGTGACGCGCTGGCCGTCGGCGGTAAGCAGAAACTTGGTGAAATTCCACTTGATGCGGTGGCTACCCAAAATGCCGGGCGCCAGGCGTTTCAGCTCATTGAACAGCGGGTGCGCGCCGGGGCCGTTAACGTCTATCTTGCTGAACAGCGGGAAACTGACGCCGTAGTTGAGGCTGCAAAAGTTGGCGATCTCCAGCGGGCTGCCCGGCTCCTGAGAACCAAACTGGTTGCAGGGGAAGCCGAGCACCACCAGGCCGCGTTCGCGATAGTATTGCCACAAATTTTCCAGCCCGCGGTATTGCGGGGTGAAGCCGCACTTGCTGGCGGTGTTGACCACCAGATAAGCGCGCGCCGGGAAATCGCCCAGCGTTTTTTGCTCGCCCTGCAGCGTGACGCAGGGGATGGATAACAGAGAGTGAATCATGCCGGGGCTCCAGGTGCGTTTCGGCGGGTGCAAAGAGGTTGCAATCAGTATAGATGAGCGGGGCGGGAGGGATAAAGCCGGGGCGAAGCCCCGGCCTAGGTTGCGTCAGAAACGGCTATCGACCGCATCCGCCAGCATCGCCAGCAGCTGTTCGCTGTCGGACCAGCTCAGGCAAGGATCGGTGATCGACTGGCCATAGGTCAGCGGCTGGCCGGCGACGATTTTCTGCGTGCCTTCCACCAGGAAGCTTTCCGCCATCACGCCGGTGATGGCGGCGGAGCCGGCGCGGATCTGTTGGCAGACGTTGTCGGCCACTTCCAGCTGGCGGCGGTGCATCTTCTGGCAGTTGCCGTGGCTGAAGTCGATCACCAGGTGCTCCGGCAGATCGAACTCGCGCAGGCTGTCGCAGGCGGTAGCGATGTCGCTGGCGTGGTAGTTCGGCGTTTTGCCACCGCGCATGATGATGTGGCCATACGGGTTGCCGCTGGTCTGGTAGATGGTCATCTGGCCATGTTTGTCCGGCGACAGGAACATGTGCCCGGCGCGCGCCGCACGAATGGCGTCGATGGCGATGCGGGTGTTGCCGTCGGTGCCGTTTTTGAAGCCGACCGGGCAGGAGAGCGCCGAGGCCATTTCACGGTGGATCTGGCTTTCGGTGGTGCGTGCGCCGATGGCACCCCAGCTGATGAGATCGGCGATGTATTGGCCGACCACCATGTCCAGGAATTCGGTGGCGGTCGGCAGGCCGAGCTGGTTCACTTCCAGCAGCAGGCGGCGCGCCATTTCGATGCCGCGGTTGACCTGGAAGGTGCCGTCCAGCGCCGGATCGGAGATCAGGCCTTTCCAGCCGACGACGGTGCGCGGTTTTTCGAAGTAGGTGCGCATCACGATTTCCAGACGATCCTGGTAGCGTTCGCGCAGGGCGTTCAGCCGGCCGGCGTAATCGACGGCGGCGTCGAGATCGTGGATGGAGCAGGGGCCGATCACCACCAACAGGCGGCGGTCTTCACCGGTGAGGATTTTTTCAATGCGTTTTCGTGACGCTGTCACGTTATCAGCGACGGCCGCCGAGATCGGCAGCTTGTCTGCCAACGCTTGCGGCGTGACGAGGCTGTCGATGCGCGCGGTCCGCAGTTCATCTGTTTTGTACATGTTGTTCCCTGGAAACTGTTCTTCTCTGCGGCAGGAGTGCCGGGAAGTGATGGCGATCACAATAACGCAAAAAGCGCTGAATTCAACCGTAGAGATTGCGTTCTGTTGATCAAAGCCGCGAAAAAAAGCACAAAAAAATCAGCTGCTGCTGAAATAAACGGCAGGCGGCGGGGCGCGACGGCCCCGCGAGGAAAAGATCAGAACATGCGGCGGCTCATGCCGAGGATATCGAGGATTTTGGTGGAGATCTCTTCGACCGAATAGTTGGTGGTATTGAGATAGCGGATCTGGTTTTTGCGGAACAGCGCCTCGACCTCGGCGATCTCCATGCGGCACTGGCGCAATGAGGCGTAGCGGCTGTTTTCGCGCCGCTCTTCGCGGATCGCCGCCAGGCGCTCCGGATCGATGGTCAGGCCGAATAATTTATGCTGAAACGGTTTCAGCGAAGCCGGCAGGTGCAAATTGTCCATATCGTCGGCGATAAACGGATAGTTGGCGGCGCGGATGCCGAACTGCATCGCCAGATAGAGGCTAGTGGGGGTTTTGCCGCAGCGCGACACGCCGAGCAGGATCACCTGCGCCTGATCGAGGTTGCGCAGCGAAATGCCGTCATCGTGCGCCAGGGTATAGTCGATGGCGGCGATGCGCGCATCATACTTGCCGAGGTTGCTGGCGGTCAGGCCGTGGGTGCGGTTCGGCACCGGCGTCGGTTCTACGTCCAGCTCGCCCTGCAGCGGGCCGACCAGCGCCTGCACGATATCCTGGCAAAAGCCCTGGCTCTGGACGATCACATCTCGCACTTCCGGCGAGATGATGGAGTAAAACACCAGCGGCCGCACGCCGGTTTCATTATAGATATCATCGATTTGTTGGCGAACTGCGCGTGCGCGGGCCTCGGTTTCGACAAACGGCAAGGTGTACGTGGTCGCTGTGACCGGGAACTGCGACAGCACCGCGTGCCCCAGCACTTCGGCGGTGATCGCCGTACCATCCGAAATATAAAAAACGCTTCTTTCCACCCGAGGCTCCTTACCTGAGAACGGTGTTCCTGCTGTCATCACTGCCAATATCATGAGCCGCAGACGATTCGCCGGTAAAGGGGCGAGGGAAAAAATTGTGACGGCGGGGCGGTAAACCGCCTTGCGGCGGCGCGTGAAGAAAAGTGCATTTTGACGACGGTAAAAATCGTGGCGCAGCGACGCTTTTCGATCCGAAACGCAAATTTGCCGCTATTTTCACCAAAAACGGTAGCGTTTGCGTGGTCATTAAAACAGAAGTTTAAAAAGAACGTAATTTGTTGAGAACTAAGCTTTTCGTGCGATTGGGAACGGTTCCCAGGCAAATCAGCCGGTTAGGACATTCTCTTAAAAACCACTTTCTTCAGTGGGTTGATCGATTCACCTTTCCATTTTCCCCAGATCAGTGTGCTAGTCTGATTCGGCTCCGTGTTAGCGGCGCCGTAAAGCAAGCGAATTAAATCCGTCTTTACCCTACTGATAGCAATAAGGATTGTCTCGATGTCCAACAATGGCCCAGACTTGCGTAATGTGCTTTGGTACAACCAGCTTGGCATGCACGACGTTGACCGTGTCGGCGGCAAAAACGCCTCCCTCGGTGAAATGATCACCAATCTTTCCGATTTGGGCGTGGCCGTGCCAAACGGTTTTGCCACCACCGCACAGGCGTTTAACGATTTCCTCGAACAAAGCGGTGTTAACCAGCGCATCTATCAGCTACTGGATCAGACCGACGTTGACGACGTTGCACAACTGGCCAAGGCCGGCGCCCAGATCCGCCAATGGGTGATCGACACGCCGTTCCACGCCGAGTTCGAACGTGAAATTCATCAGGCTTACCAACAGCTCGCCGATGGCGAACCGGAAGCCTCTTTTGCGGTGCGCTCCTCCGCCACGGCGGAAGACATGCCGGACGCGTCCTTTGCCGGCCAGCAGGAAACCTTCCTCAACGTGCAGGGCATCGACGCCGTGATGGTGGCGATCAAGCACGTGTTCGCGTCGCTGTTCAACGACCGCGCCATCTCGTATCGCGTGCATCAGGGCTATGACCACCGCGGCGTGGCGCTGTCGGCGGGTGTACAGCGGATGGTGCGCTCCGATCTGGCCTCCTCGGGCGTGATGTTCACCATCGACACTGAGTCCGGCTTTGATCAGGTGGTATTCATCACCTCCGCCTTCGACCTGGGCGAAATGGTGGTGCAGGGCGCGGTGAACCCGGATGAGTTCTACGTGCACAAACCGACGCTGCAAAACGGCAAGCCGGCGATCGTGCGCCGCAACCTGGGCTCGAAAAAGATCCGCATGGTGTACGCACCGTCGCAGGATCACGGCAAGCAGGTGCGCATCGAAGACGTGCCGGAAGCGCAGCGCAGCCGTTTCTCGCTGACGGATGAAGAAGTGCAGGCGCTGGCGCAGCAGGCGATCCTGATCGAAAAACATTACGGTCGCCCGATGGATATCGAGTGGGCGAAAGACGGCCATACCGGCAAGCTGCTGATCGTGCAGGCACGCCCGGAGACCGTACGCTCCAACGAGCAGACCATGGAGCGCTACCAGCTGAACGGCTCCAGCCCGGTGCTGGTGGAAGGCCGCGCCATCGGCCACCGCATCGGCGCCGGCCCGGTGAAAGTGATCCACGACATCAGCGAAATGGATCGCATCCAGCCGGGCGACGTGTTGGTCACCGACATGACCGACCCGGATTGGGAACCGATCATGAAGAAAGCCGCCGCGATCGTCACCAACCGCGGCGGGCGCACCTGCCACGCGGCGATCATCGCCCGTGAGCTGGGCATTCCGGCGGTGGTGGGCTGTGGCCACGCCACCGACGTGCTGAAAGACGGCCAGAAAGTCACCGTCTCCTGCGCGGAAGGCGACACCGGCTTCGTTTACAGCGATATGCTGGACTTTAGCGTGCAGAGTTCCGAAGTGACCGAGCTGCCGGATCTGCCGCTGAAGATCATGATGAACGTCGGCAACCCGGATCGCGCCTTCGACTTTGCGCGTTTGCCGAATGAAGGCGTGGGCCTGGCGCGGCTGGAATTTATCATCAACCGCATGATCGGCGTGCACCCGCGTGCGCTGCTGGAGTTTGACCAGCAGACGCCGGCGCTGCAAAACGAAATTCGCGCGCTGATGCAGGGTTACGATCATCCGGTCGAGTTCTACGTCGGCCGCCTGACCGAGGGCATCGCGACGCTGGGCGCCGCCTTCTGGCCGAAGCGCGTGATCGTGCGGCTGTCCGACTTCAAATCCAACGAGTACGCCAACCTGGTGGGCGGTGACAAGTATGAACCGCACGAAGAGAACCCGATGCTGGGCTTCCGCGGCGCCGGCCGTTACGTGGCCGACAGCTTCCGCGATTGCTTCGCGCTGGAGTGCGAGGCGGTGAAACGCGTGCGTAACGAAATGGGGCTGACCAACGTCGAAATCATGGTGCCGTTCGTGCGCACCGTGGCGCAGGCGGAAGCGGTGGTGGCCGAGCTGGCGCGTCAGGGGCTGAAGCGCGGCGAAAACGGGCTGAAAGTGATCATGATGTGCGAGATCCCGTCCAATGCGCTGTTGGCGGATCAGTTCCTCGAGCACTTCGACGGCTTCTCTATCGGTTCCAACGACATGACCCAGCTGGCGCTGGGGCTGGATCGCGATTCCGGCGTGGTGTCGGAGCTGTTCGACGAACGCAACGAGGCGGTGAAAGCGCTGCTGTCGATGGCGATTCAGGCGGCCAAGCGCCACGGCAAATACGTCGGCATCTGCGGCCAGGGCCCGTCCGACCACGAAGACTTCGCCGAGTGGCTGATGGAGCAGGGCATCGACAGCCTGTCGCTCAATCCGGACACCGTGGTGCAGACCTGGATCAATTTGTCGAAAAAGAAATACTGTCTCGGCATCGCTAAGGCATTAACGCCAGGCCGCAGTTTACGCTGCGGCCTTTTTATTTCTGAATGTAAATAACGGCGCGTAAAATAATCAATTTGGCGAAAAAAGAATAAAAAAAAGCCCACCGTAGGAGATGGGCAAAGACTACACACAGCAATTCACATGTATGGCATTACATTGTTCAGAAAGGTTGCTTTAAAATCAGTGATTTGAAGCAATAGATGGCCATAATACTAGATTTTTGAACGCGACTAGTCATTAAGAATCATCCTAATCGATAGCGGCATCACATTTTATTTGCGGGCGTTATCTCTTTTTATCGCTTACAACAAACAGGGCTTTACATTGCACCTTTCATTCGCCGAGCCCCAATCAATATAGGGCGGCATTATATTTGACGAAGATATTACTCGAATGAGGTAGGAATAATGATGGGGCGAAATATTCCGCCCGACGATGCGGGCGGAAGTGGGATTAGCGTTTTTCCAGATCTTCGATGACTTGCTCCGGCGTGGTGGTCGGCTCCGGCGCTTCATCCATCCAGGCGGTCAGCAGGCGATAAGACACCGCCAACACCACCGGGCCGATGAACAGGCCAATCATGCCGAAGGCCAGCAAACCGCCGATAACGCCGGACAGGATCAACAGCAGCGGCAGATCGGCACCCATGCGGATCAGCACCGGGCGCAGCACGTTATCCAGCGTGGCTACCACGCAGCTCCAGACCAGCAGCACGGTGCCCCAGGTGGTATCGCCATGCCAGTACAGCCAGATGATGGCCGGCACCAGCACCAACAGCGGCCCCAATTGCGCCACGCAGCAGATAAAGATCAGCATCGTCAACAGGGTGGCGGCCGGAATGCCGCTCACCGCCAGACCGATACCGCCCAGCACCGACTGTACCAGCGCCGTCACCACCACGCCCAGCGCGACAGCGCGGATCGCCTGGCCGCCTAACAGCACCGCCGCATCGCCGCGCGCAGAACCGAGGCGCACCGCAAAGTGGCGGATACCCAGTGCCACCTGCTCGCCGCGTGCATACAGCAATGCGCTGAACAGCAACATCAGCGCGCAGTGCAGCAGCAGACGGCCGATATGCGCCGCCTGCGCCACGAACCAGGTGGCGGTCTGGCCGAAGTACGGCTGCACCTTCGCCAGCAGCGCGGCGCCGCCGGCGTTAACCAGCGTGTGGTAGCTGGTGTAGAGCCTGTCGCCGATCATCGGCACGGACTGCAGCCAGGCGAGGTCGGGAATGTGCAGCTTGCCCGGTGAACTGGCCCAGGCGATCAGCGGCGCGCTGTTATCCACCACGCTGCTGATCAGCAGGGATATTGGCAGAATGAACAGCAGGATCAGCAGCAGGGTCATGACCAACACCGCCAGCGAACGGCGGCCCCACAGCAGTTTTTGCAGTTTGAGCAGCAGCGGCCAGGTGGCGATCACCACCATGCCCGCCCAGGCGAAGCCGAGAATAAACGGTTGGATCACCCAAAAACAGGCGACGATCATGATGGCGATAAACAGCACGCCGAAAATAATTCGCGGTAAGTCGTAACGCGATTGCGGGAGTGGCATCAGTGGCTTCTCATCCTGGTCAATTAAATCCCTGGCACCGGGGAATCGGGGTGCCTGTCGGTCGGTTTCTCACCGCCGGGCGGCCGCCTGTGGCGGCGCTCGCAGGGCGGTAATAATGTGAATGCCTTCACTAAACGAGTATGTTAGTTTTTAGTGTCACTAAAAAATAGGGTGGGTCTGAATTAAAGGCCCGATTCAGCGTACATCAGCGCATAAAAAATAGACGGACAGGGTCAAAAAAGCGAATGATCCCACAGATTTCTCAGGCGCCCGGCCTCGTTCAACGGGGGCTCGACTTTTTGGAAGCACTGAAGCAAAACGGATTCAACGGCGACACCGCCACCAGCTACGCTGACCGGCTGACGATGGCCACCGACAACAGCATCTATCAGCTGTTGCCCGATGCGGTGGTGTTCCCCCGTTCCACCGCCGACGTGGCGCTGATCGCCCGCCTGGCCGGGGAAGAGCGATTCAAGACGCTGACCTTCAGCCCACGCGGCGGCGGCACCGGCACCAACGGCCAGTCGCTCAATACCGGCATTGTGGTCGATATGTCGCGCCATATGAACCGCATTCTGGAGATCAACGTCGAACAGGGCTGGGTAAAAGTCGAAGCCGGGGTGATCAAGGATCAGCTGAATCAATATCTGCGGCCGTTCGGCTACTTCTTCTCGCCGGAACTGTCCACCAGTAACCGCGCCACGCTGGGCGGCATGATCAACACCGACGCCTCCGGCCAGGGCTCGCTGGTGTACGGCAAAACCTCCGATCACGTATTGGGCCTGCGGGCGGTGCTGCTGGGCGGTGAGATGATCGATACCCGCGCCATGCCGACGGCGCTGGCGGAAACGATTGCTCTGGAAGAGACCGCCGAAGGGCGCATCTACCGCACGGTGCTCAACCGCTGCCGCGAGCAGCGTGCGCTGATCCTGGAGAAATTCCCCAAGCTCAACCGCTTCCTCACCGGTTACGATCTGCGCCACGTGCTGAGCGACGATCTGCAAACCTTCGATCTGACGCGCATCCTGACCGGCGCCGAAGGCACGCTGGCGTTTATCACCGAGGCGCGGCTGGACATCACGCCGCTGCCGAAAGTGCGCCGTTTGGTTAACGTAAAATACGACTCCTTCGACTCGGCGCTGCGCAATGCGCCCTTTATGGTCGAAGCCAAGGCGCTGTCGGTGGAAACCATCGATTCCAAGGTGCTGAACCTGGCGCGTGAAGACATCGTTTGGCACTCGGTGAACGAACTGATCGCCGACGTGCCGGATAAAGAGATGCTCGGGCTGAACATCGTCGAGTTCGCCGGCGACGATCGGGCGCTGATCGATGGCCAGATGGAAACCCTGTGCCAACGGCTGGACGAACTGATCGCGCAGCGGCAGGGCGGCGTGATCGGTTACCAAATCTGCGGCGATCTGCCGGGCATCGAGCGCATTTACAACATGCGCAAGAAGGCGGTCGGGCTGCTGGGCAACGCCAAAGGGCGCGCCAAGCCGATTCCGTTCGCCGAGGACACCTGCGTGCCGCCGCAACACCTGGCGGACTATATCGTCGAATTCCGTCAACTGCTCGACGACCACCACCTGAGCTACGGCATGTTCGGCCACGTCGATGCCGGGGTGCTGCACGTGCGCCCGGCGCTCGACATGTGCGACCCGCAGCAGGAGGTGCTGATGAAGCAGATCTCCGATCGGGTGGTGGCGCTGACCGCCAAATACGGCGGCCTGCTGTGGGGGGAGCACGGCAAGGGGTTCCGCGCGGAATACAGCCCTGAGTTCTTCGGCGAAACGTTGTATGAAGAGCTGCGCCGCATCAAGGCGGCATTCGACCCGGATAACCGTCTGAACCCGGGCAAGATCTGTTCGCCGCTGGCGGTGGATGCGCCGATGATGCAGGTGGACGCGGTCAAGCGCGGCACCTTCGATCGCCAGATCCCGGTCGAGGTGCGCACCTCATTCCGCGGCGCGCTGGAGTGTAACGGCAACGGCCTGTGCTTCAACTTCGACGTGCGCAGCCCGATGTGCCCGTCGATGAAGATCAGCGGCAACCGCATTCATTCACCGAAAGGGCGGGCGACGCTGGTGCGCGAGTGGTTGCGTCTGTTGGCCGAGCAGGGCGTCGATCCTTTGGCGCTGGAAAAACAGTTGCCGCAGCAGCGAGTCAGCCTGCGCGGTCTGATCGAAAAGACCCGCAACAGCTGGCACGCGGGCAAGGGCGAGTATGACTTCTCGCACGAAGTGAAAGAGGCGATGTCCGGCTGCCTGGCCTGCAAGGCCTGCTCCACCCAGTGCCCGATCAAGATTGACGTGCCGGGATTCCGTTCGCGCTTCCTGCAGCTCTACCACACCCGCTATCTGCGCCCGGTAAGCGACTACATGGTCGCCGGCGTGGAGAGCTATACCCCGTTGATGGCCCGCGCGCCGAAGGTGTTCAACTTCTTCTTCCGCCAGCCGTGGCTGCGGGAGATGAGCCGCAACGCCATCGGCATGGTCGATCTGCCGCTGCTGTCCAGCCCGACGCTGCGTCAGCAGCTGTCCGGCCACCGCGCGACCACGCTGACGCTGGAGCAGCTGGAAGGGCTAAGCGCCGAGCAGCGCGCAGAACACGTGCTTATCGTTCAGGATCCGTTCACCAGCTATTACGACGCCAAAGTGGTGGCGGACTTTGTCCGCCTGGTGGAGAAGCTCGGCTATCAACCGGTGCTGCTGCCGTTCTCGCCGAACGGCAAGGCGCAGCATGTGAAAGGTTTCCTGACGCGCTTTGCCCGCACCGCGCGCAAAACCGCCGATTTCCTCAACCGTGTGGCGCAGCTCGGCATGCCGCTGGTGGGCGTTGATCCGGCGCTGGTGCTGTGCTACCGCGACGAATACCGCGAGATCCTCGGCGCCGAACGCGGCGATTTCCAGGTGCAGCTGGTGCATGAATGGCTGCAGCAGCGGATTGCGGATCGCGCCGAACAGCCGGCGACCGGCGAGCCGTGGTATCTGTTCGGCCACTGCACCGAAACCACCGCGCTGCCGGCCAGCGGCCAACAGTGGGCGGCGATCTTCGCCCGCTTCGGCGCTAAACTGGAGAACGTCAGCGTCGGCTGCTGCGGCATGGCGGGCACTTACGGCCATGAAGCCAAGAACCTGCAAAACTCGCTCGGCATTTATGAGCTATCATGGCATCCGACGCTGCAGCGTTTGCCGCGGCAGCGCTGCCTGGCGACCGGCTATTCCTGCCGCAGCCAGGTGAAACGCATCGAGGGCAATGGCGTGCGCCACCCATTACAGGCACTTCTGGAGATGATTGAGTGAAATTGTGGAAACGTGAAACATCGCTGGAGCAGCTGAACCGCGCCGGCGACGGCTGCATGGTCAGCCATGTGGGCATCGAGTTTACCCAGCTGGGCGAAGATTTCCTCGAGGCCACTATGCCGGTCGATGGCCGCACCCGGCAGCCGTTCGGGCTGTTGCACGGCGGGGCATCGGTGGTGCTGGCGGAATCGATGGGATCGATGGCCGGCTACCTGTGCAGCGAAGGCGAGCAGAAAGTGGTGGGGCTGGAGATCAACGCCAACCACCTGCGCGCGGTGTTCGATGGCCAGGTGCGCGGGGTGTGTCGCGCACTGCACGTCGGCCGTCGCCATCAGGTGTGGCAAATCGAGATCTTCGACGCGCGCGATCGGCTGTGCTGCACCTCGCGTCTGACCACGGCGGTCATCGACTGATTCCCGCCGGTTTCCGCAGGCGTTCGGCCTGCGGAGCCTTTCGCCTTACAGCTGAAACGGCACGCGTTTGACGAAGTCCTTTTGAAACGCGTTCGCCTTCTCCCAGGTGCCTTCCATTGCATATTTTTGGCAGATCAGCGTCAGCGTGTGGCGGGCGAAGTGGTAGCTTTGCACCCGAAACAGCTGGCAGCGCTGTGGGTTGTTGATCTCGACGATCAGCCGGTTGTGCAGTTTGCTGAGCGCGTGCAGGTAGCTGTCGTCGTCGCCGTTCTCCAGGCACAGATTGGCCATGGTGAGGCTGACGCTGTTGTACCGCTTCAGATGGTCGATATTGCATTCCGGGCGCCGCAGCGCCGCTTCGGCCATATAAAAGTCCACCGTGGCGTCGCGCACGCTGAATTTGTATTCATCAATCTTGCCCAGCAACCATGCGTTGATCGAAAGAGTCATTGGCTTCGCGCTCAAATTCAAATTGAATGATAATCATTATCATATAAACTGCCGCGTTGCCGATCAATCCCGGCGCGGCGTTTTTTTATTGCTCAGGAGGGTAAAAGACCGCCGCCGACCCAACTTAATCCTGAGCGACTAAACTTTAACCTGAGGGCCGCGCGCTTGCGCCGCGCCACGAAATGCCGATAAACGCACATTTACGACAGACAGAATGCAGAAATAGGTATTTTCTATGAATGTTTAGATCGGCAACGCACCGCAGCGCTGTAACGCTGACGGGCCACCGGGGAGTGCGGTACGGTGATGCAGGATAGATAACGAATTCATAGGGATAGCATGCACACCTTGCCGCCTGACGCCGCAAGCCGCCACGGGTGTCCCGTTGGCTTGCCGCGCGCCGCAGCGAAAAACCGCGCTCGCGGCGGATACCCCCGCAAAACAAACGGTTGAAGTGATAATCGTTATCACTAACATATAAGCAACCCAGATTGGCTGTGGCCAAACACGAGTGTGAGGTAGACCCTATGCAAACGGAAAATGTCGGCACTTTTTCTCTGGATGAAAATGTCTGGCAAGGCATTTCGCTCAGCGACAGCGCCGTACGACAAATAACGAAACTGATGCAGCAGGATCCGCAGGTGAAAGGGCTGCAGCTAGGGGTGAAACAATCCGGCTGCGCCGGCTTTGCCTATGTGCTGGATCTGACCCGCGAACCCGCCGATGACGATCTGCTGTTTGAGCGCGACGGCGCCAAACTCTATGTGCCGCTGAAGGCTATGCCGTTCATCGACGGCACCACGGTAGATTATGTCCGCGAAGGGCTGAATCAGATATTCAAATTCAACAACCCTAAAGCTCAGCATGCCTGCGGGTGCGGCGAGAGCTTTGGCGTTTGAGCGATGCAATCAACATGACACGAAGCAATGTAGAAATGCCTAATGAAGTGCAGGCTTGGGTCAGCGAAGGTCGCTACAAAGAAGGTTTCTTCACCCAGCTGGCAACCGATGAGTTGGCCAAAGGCATCAACGAAGAGGTGGTGCGCGCCATCTCGGCCAAGCGCAACGAACCCGAGTGGATGCTGGAATTCCGCCTTGAGGCCTACCGCGCCTGGCTGCAGATGGAAGAGCCGCACTGGCTGAAGGCCAATTACGATCGCCTGAACTACCAGGACTACAGTTACTATTCGGCGCCGTCCTGCGGCAGCTGCGACGATGCCTGCGGTTCGCAACCCGGCGCCGAGCAGCAACCGGGCGCGGCGACGGAAAAAGATTACCTGACCAGCGAAGTGGAGCTGGCGTTCAATCAGCTCGGCGTGCCGGTGCGCGAGGGCAGCGAGGTGGCGGTGGACGCCATCTTCGACTCGGTCTCGGTCGCTACCACTTACCGTGAAAAACTGGCGGAGAGCGGGGTGATCTTCTGCTCGTTCGGCGAAGCGATCCAGGAATACCCGGATCTGGTGCGTCAGTACCTGGGCCGCGTGGTGCCCTCCAACGATAACTTCTTCGCTGCGCTGAACGCCGCGGTGGCCTCCGACGGCACCTTCGTCTATGTGCCGAAAGGCGTGCGCTGCCCGATGGAGCTGTCGACCTATTTCCGTATCAACGCCGCCAAAACCGGCCAGTTCGAGCGCACCATCCTGATCGCCGACGAAGGCAGCTATGTCAGCTACATCGAAGGCTGCTCGGCCCCGGTGCGCGACAGCTACCAGCTGCACGCGGCGGTGGTGGAAGTGATCCTGCATAAAGACGCCGAAGTGAAATACTCGACGGTGCAGAACTGGTTCTCCGGCGGCGAGAGCAAGGGCGGCATCCTCAACTTCGTCACCAAGCGCGCGCTGTGTGAAGGCGCCGGCTCGAAAATGTCCTGGACCCAGTCGGAAACCGGCTCGGCCATCACCTGGAAATACCCGAGCGTGATTTTGCAGGGCGACAATTCGATCGGCGAATTTTTCTCGGTGGCGCTGACCAGCGGCCATCAGCAGGCGGACACCGGCACCAAGATGATCCACATCGGCAAAAACACCAAGTCGACCATCATCGCCAAAGGCATCTCCGCCGGCCACAGCGAGAACACCTATCGCGGCCTGGTGAAAATCCTGCCGGGGGCGGAAAACGCCCGTAACTTTACCCAGTGCGACTCGATGCTGATCGGGCCGGACAGCGGTGCCCACACGTTCCCTTACGTTGAAGCACGCAACAACAGCGCTCAGCTGGAGCACGAAGCCACTACCTCGAAGATCGGCGACGACCAGCTGTTCTACTGCCTGCAGCGCGGCATCAGCGAGGATGACGCCATTTCGATGATCGTCAACGGTTTCTGCAAGGACGTTTTCTCCGAGCTGCCGCTGGAGTTCGCCGTCGAGGCGCAGAAACTTCTGGCCATCAGCCTGGAACACAGCGTGGGTTAATCGCCGCATTTTTAGCGCCGTCGGCGCTATCTGAGGACACAGCATGTTAAGCATCAAGAATTTGAAAGTCAGCGTGGAAGGCAACGAGATCCTCAAGGGATTGGATCTGGAGATCAAACCGGGCGAAGTGCACGCCATCATGGGGCCGAACGGCTCGGGCAAGAGCACGCTGTCCGCCACGCTGGCCGGGCGTGAAGAGTACGAAGTGACCGAAGGGGAAGTCACCTTCAAGGGCAAGGATCTGCTGGAGCTGGATCCGGAAGATCGCGCCGGCGAAGGCGTGTTCCTGGCCTTCCAGTACCCGGTGGAGATCCCTGGCGTCAGCAACCACTTCTTCCTGCAGACGTCGGTCAACGCGGTGCGCAAATACCGCGAGCAGGAGCCGCTTGATCGCTTTGACTTCGCCGATTTCATCGAAGAGAAAATCGCGTTGCTGGATATGCCGGCCGATCTGCTGACCCGTTCGGTCAACGTCGGCTTCTCCGGCGGTGAGAAAAAACGCAACGATATTCTGCAGATGGCGGCGCTGGAGCCGGATCTGTGCATTCTCGATGAAACCGACTCGGGCCTGGACATCGACGCGCTGAAGATCGTCGCCAACGGCGTCAACTCGCTGCGGGACGGCAAGCGCGCCTTTATCATCGTGACCCACTATCAGCGCATTCTGGACTACATCAAACCGGATTACGTACACGTGCTGTCCCAGGGGCGCATCGTTAAATCCGGCGATTTCTCGCTGGTGAAACAGTTGGAGGAGCAGGGCTATGGCTGGCTTACCGACCAACAGTAATTCAAACGCGCTGCAGCAGCTGTATCGCCTGTTCGAAGGCCGCGGCGGCGAGCGTTCGCCGCATGCGCTGGCGCACTGGCAGCAGGCGCTGCGCCTCGGCTGGCCGACGCGCAAGCATGAAAACTGGAAATACACGCCGCTGGAGAGCCTGCTGGAGCAGCAGTTCCTCGATCCGCAGCCCGCGCCGGTGAGCGCAGAGCAGCTTGAGGCGCTGGCGCTCGGCATCGATGCCTGTCGGCTGGTGTTTATCGACGGCCGCTACAGCGCCGCGCTCAGCGATGGCGATCTGGGCGACTACCAGTTCGAGTTGACCGCCTACGGCACGCCGCAGGCGCTGCCGGAGCCGATCCAGCCGGAGATTTTCCTGCACCTGACCGAAAGCCTGGCGCAGGAAACCAGCCTGATTCGTTTGCCGGCCGGCAAGGCCCCGGCCCGCCCGCTGTACCTGCTGCACATCAGCAGCGGACGCGGCGCCACCGGGGAAGTGAACACCGTGCATCATCGTCACCATCTGGAGATCGGGCGCGGCGCCGAGGCGGAAGTGATTGAACACTATGTCAGCCTGGGCGAGGCCGCGCACTTCACCGGCGCGCGCCTGACCGCCAACGTGGCGGACAACGCCGGGCTGTTGCACTGCAAGCTGGCGTTTGAGAGCCAGCCGAGCTACCACTTTGCCCATAACGATCTGGTTATCGGCCGCGACGCGCGGGTGAAAAGCGACAGCTTCCTGTTGGGTGCCGGCCTGACGCGGCACAACACCAGCGCACAGCTGAACGGCGAAGGCGCAAACCTGGTGATCAACAGCCTGGTGCTGCCGGTGGGCAAAGAGATCTGCGATACCCGCACCTATCTGGAGCACAACAAAGGCTATTGCGAAAGCCGCCAGCTGCATAAAACCGTGGTCAGCGATCGCGGCAAGGCGGTGTTCAACGGCATGATCAAAGTGGCCAAGCACGCGATCAAAACCGACGGCCAGATGACCAACCATAACCTGCTGTTGGGTAAGGTGGCGGAAGTGGATACCAAGCCGCAGCTGGAGATTTACGCCGACGACGTCAAATGCAGCCACGGCGCCACCGTGGGGCGTATCGATGAAGAGCAGCTGTTCTATCTGCAGTCGCGCGGCATCGACAAACATGCGGCGCAGCAGATGATTATCTTTGCCTTCGCCGCCGAGCTGACCGAAGGCATCGCCAACGACACCATCCGGGAACGGGTGCTGGCGCGCATCGCCCAGCGCCTGCCGGGGGAGGCTGCATGAGTTATCCGATTGAACGCGTGCGCGGAGATTTTCCGCTGCTGGCGCGTGAGGTGAACGGCCAACCGCTGGCCTATCTCGACAGCGCCGCCAGCGCGCAGAAACCGCAGGCGGTGATCGACCGCGAGCTGGAGTTCTACCGCCACGGTTATGCGGCGGTGCATCGCGGCATCCACACCCTGAGCGCCGAGGCGACTCAGCAGATGGAAGCGGTGCGGGAGCAGGCGGCGCGCTTTATCAACGCCGCCTCGGCGGAAGAGATGGTGTTCGTCAAGGGCACCACCGAAGGCATCAATCTGGTGGCCAACAGCTTTGGCCGCCACCTGCTGCAGCCGGGCGATGCGATTCTCATCACCGAGATGGAGCACCACGCCAACATCGTGCCGTGGCAGATGCTGGCGGAGGAGCGCGGGCTGCAGCTGCGGGTGTGGCCGCTACAGCCGGACGGTACGCTGGATCTGGCGCGGCTGCCGGAACTGGTCGATGCGTCCTGTAAACTGCTGGCGCTGACCGAGGTCTCCAACGTGCTGGGCACCGTCAACCCGGTGCGCGACATTATCGCCCGCGCCAGAGCCCTGGCGCCGAATTTGACGGTGCTGGTGGACGGCGCGCAGGCGGTGATGCACCAGCGCGTCGATGTCCAGGCGCTGGACTGCGATTTTTATGTGTTTTCCGGCCACAAGCTGTACGGTCCTTCCGGCATCGGCATGCTGTATGGCCGCCAGGCGCTGCTGCAGCAGATGCCGCCGTGGGAAGGGGGCGGCTCGATGATCCGCCAGGTCAGCCTGACGGCGGGCACCACCTTCGCCGATCCGCCGTGGCGCTTCGAGGCCGGTTCGCCGAACACCGCCGGCATCATGGGGCTGGGGGCGGCGTTTGATTACGTTGAAGCCCTGGGCCTGAATGCGATCCACGATTATGAACAGTCGCTGATGCACTACGCGCTGAAGGCGCTCAGCCAGGTGCCGACGCTGAAAGTCTATGGCCCGGCCCATCGCGCCGGGGTGATCGCCTTCAATCTGGGGGAACACCATGCCTATGACGTCGGCAGCTTCCTCGATCAGTACGGCATCGCCATTCGCACCGGCCATCACTGCGCCATGCCGCTGATGGCGTTTTATCAGGTGCCGAGCATGTGCCGCGCTTCGCTGGCGTTATATAATACCCGCGAAGAGGTGGACCGGCTGGTGGCCGGGCTGCAACGCATTCATCAGCTATTAGGCTAGGCCGGGGCGCGTCCCCGGCGGTACAAAAGGATCCCCATGGCGAATTTGCCGGACAAAGATAAATTGGTGCGAAATTTCTCCCGCTGTTTGAACTGGGAGGAGAAATACCTGTACGTGATTGAACTCGGCGCCAAATTGCCGCCGCTGGACGAGGCTGAGCGGCAGGCCGGCAACCTGATCTCCGGCTGTCAGAGCCAGGTGTGGATTGTGATGCGCCTCGATGAGCAAGGGCAGGTCGAGTTTCACGGCGACAGCGACGCGGCGATCGTCAAAGGCCTGCTGGCGGTGGTGTTTATTCTGTATCGCCAATTGACGCCGCAGCAGATTGTCGAGCTCGACGTGCGGCCGTTTTTCGCCGAGCTGGCGCTCAGCCAACACCTGACGCCTTCGCGTTCACAGGGGCTGGAGGCGATGATCCGCGCCATTCGCAGTAAAGCCACGCAGCTGGCCTGAGCCTGAACGCCCCCGTTCTTGAGGGCTCATTGATACATTCGTTTTGTCAATGAGCCTTTACAATCCACGCTTTCCCCCCAGATAACATCCCCAATTCAGTGATATTTCAGCAGCTTATCCGTTGACGTTTCGTTGACAATCAACGGCGGTGATTACGTTATAACGTGTTGATTTTTAGAGAACTTATTGCCTTTGATGTCAGCATTGCTAGTATTAATCAGGTATTGTCTGATTTACCCGCCGCCGGGCGCTCGTTAGCCTTGGGGACGAACCGTCATAAAAAATATAGGGATGATAATGAAACGTGCGTTGAGTTTAATGGGCATGGTCTTCGCCACCGTATTGGCCGGCACGCAGGCCGCCAGTGCGACCGAGTACCCGCTGCCGCCGCCGGACAGCCGTCTGATCGGTGAAAACACCACTTATACCGTGCCAAACGACGGCCGTCCGCTGGAGGCGATCGCCGCCGACTACAAGATTGGCCTGCTGGGCATGCTGGAAGCCAACCCTGGCACCGACCCGTTCCTGCCTAAGCCGGGTACGGTGCTGACCATTCCGACCCAAATGCTGCTGCCTGACACCAAGCGTGAAGGGATCATCGTCAACCTGGCCGAGCTGCGCCTTTACTACTATCCGAAAGGCGAGAACAAAGTGATCGTCTATCCGATCGGCATCGGCCAGACCGGGATGCACACGCCGCTGGAAGTGACCTCCGTGAGCCAGAAGATCCCCAACCCGACCTGGACGCCTACCGCCAACATCCGCAAACGCTATCAGTCCCAAGGCGTGACGCTGCCTGCGGTGGTGCCGGCCGGCCCTGAGAACCCGATGGGGCTGTTCGCCCTGCGTCTGGCGATGGGGCGCGGTGAATACCTGATCCACGGCACCAATGCCAACTTCGGGATCGGCATGCGCGTCAGCTCCGGCTGTATTCGTCTGCGTCCGACGGATATCGAAGCGCTGTTCAACCAGGTGCCACGCGGTACGCGGGTGCAGGTGATCAACGATCCGGTGAAGATTTCGGTTGAGCCGGACGGCAAACGCTATGTGGAAGTGCACCAGCCGCTGTCGCGGGTAGAAAGCGACGATCCGCAGACCATGCCGATTGCGTTGTCTAAAGCGGAGAAAGCCTTCGCTGCAGATGGGCAAACCGATCGCGCCGTGTTCGATAGCGCGGTTGTACGCCGTTCTGGCATGCCGGTGCTGGTCAACGTGGGGGAGAACCCGTCTGAGGTGAGTTTAACGCCTGTAGCGGCGCCTGCGGTGAATAAGAGCCCATTCAAGGCAGCGCCAATCAGTTCAGTGAACTAAGTTTGCAGGACTGAGCGGTCGAAGAGGGGTTCAGCGTGCTGAGCCTCTTTTTTTTGTCTGCCGAAGGAGAACCCCCGGGCCGATGAGCAGGCAAAAAAAAACGGCGCACAATGTGCGCCGTTTTCAATAACCAAAGCTAACTTACTTTTTGTAAGCGTGAGCTTGGTTGTCCAGACGCTGGTTAGCGCGTGCTGCGTCGTCTTTAGCCGCTTGAACGTCAGAACGCATTGCGTTCACGTCGTTGCTCAGCTGATCAACTTTAGCGTTCAGAGTCTGAACGTCAGAAGACAGTTGATCGATTTTAGCGTTGCTAGAGCAGCCAGCCAGCAGAGTGGAACCCAGGATTACCGCGCCCAGTACCAGTTTAGTACGATTCATTATAACACCCTCTAGATTGAGTTAATCTCCATGTAGCGTTACAAGTATTACACAAACTTTTTTCGAAAGAGAATAATTTTTTAGTGTTGAGGTGCTTTATTTTGATCGTTCGCTCAAACTTGCATCTGGTTTTACAAATTAGTTAAAAAAACGAGGGAAAACAGCCGGCTTCCATGGGACTACTCCGATTTGTTATTAGCTAAATAATGAGCGGATCGCGGTTGCGTTTTGAGAAAAATAGTTTACTGCCGATAAAAAAAACGCCGCAAAGCGGCGTTTTGAACAAGGTAATTATGTCACGTTTTATATTACAGCACGTGTACCGAGGCGGTGTTGGTAGTGCCGCTCGGCACCAGCGCGCCGGAAACCATCACCACGACGTCGCCTTTCTGCGCCAGGCCGCTGGCCAGCGCGGCTTCTTTACCGATGCGGTAGAAGTCGTCGGTAGAGGCGATTTCCTTGACCATCTGCGGGATAACGCCCTTGCTCAGCACCAGCTGATGCGCGGTGGTTTCATTGGTGGTCAGCGCCAGGATCACCGCGTTCGGGAAGTATTTACGCACGGATTTCGCTGACTTGCCGCCGCTGGTGGCGACGACGATCAGCGGCGCGTCCAGTTTCTCGGCGGTTTCAACCGCACCGCGGCACACCGCTTCGGTGATGCGCAGCTTGCGACGGTCGTTCAGGGTATCGATGCGGCTAGGCATCACGCGATCGGTACGCTCGCAGATGGTGGCCATGATGTTGACCGCTTCCAGCGGGTATTTGCCCTTGGCGCTCTCGCCGGACAGCATGACGGCATCGGTACCGTCCAGGATGGCGTTGGCAACGTCGCCGGCTTCCGCGCGGGTAGGGCGCGGGTTCTTGATCATGGAGTCGAGCATCTGGGTGGCGGTGATCACCACTTTACGCGCGCGGTTGCATTTCTCGATCATCATCTTCTGGGCGAAGATCACTTCTTCGACCGGGATCTCGACGCCCAAGTCGCCACGGGCAACCATGATGCCGTCGGACGCTTCGAGGATCTCGTCGAAATTGTTCAGGCCTTCCTGGTTTTCGATCTTGGAGATGATCTGGATTTGCTCACCACCGTGGGCTTTCAGGTGTTCGCGGATCTCCAGCACGTCGGAGCGCTTGCGGATGAAGGACGCCGCCACGAAGTCGACGCCTTGTTCGCAGCCGAAGATCAGGTCGCGTTTGTCTTTTTCGGCCAGCGCAGGCAGCTGGATGGAAACGCCCGGCAGGTTGACGCCCTTGTTCTCGCCGAGATCGCCGTTGTTCAGCACCTTACAAATGACTTCGTTTTCGGTCACGTTGGTGACTTCCATGCCGATCAGGCCGTCGTCTACCAGCACGGTGTTACCGATCTTCAGGTCGGCGGCGAAGCCGGCGTAGGTGACCGCTACGCGATCGCTGTTGCCGATCACGCTCTGGTCGGTGGTGAAAGTGAAGGTTTGGCCGGCGACCAGCGAGGCGTCTTTACCGCCTTCCAGTTTCATGGTGCGAATTTCCGGGCCTTTGGTATCCAGCAGGATGCCAGCATTGATACCGGTTTTCGCCATCACGGCGCGCATGTTCTTGATGCGGTTGCCGTGCTCTTCATAGTCGCCGTGAGAGAAGTTGAGACGCATCACGTTCATGCCCGCATTGAGCAGGTTGGTCAGCATTTCTTCCGATTCGGTTTTTGGACCGATGGTACAAACAATTTTGGTCTTTTTCATGGCGGAGTTTTCTACAAGTTGTGATGGATAAAAAAACGAATTTGACCGGCGCGGTTTACGCCGGTAGGGAATTTGGGCCGTGCCTGGTGGTGAAAAACATAGTTAAGGATAGGTGACGACAGTTGAAGCGGGGCGGAAAAATTCAGCCCGCGCGGGGGCGCGGGGATGCTGCGCAACGGGGTAAGATCAGATCGTGTTGTTATAGCGTTTTCGCAGATCAAGGGCTGAAACCATTCAACTGATAGACGTTGCGCATTATAAAGGCTAAGCGGTGGGAAACAAAATAAAAAACCGCGGCGGCGCGGCGGATATGTCAAAACGGGGGCAAATGTGGCGCAAATGCAACGCGTTGCGGGCCGCTTGTTGCGCAAATAACCATGCTGTAAATACAGGTTTAACGCGTTTGGGGAATTTCCAGCAGCACGCCGGCGCTCAGGCAGAAGCAGCCGCTGGCGACGTTGGCCGGCAATATCAGGCTCTCGCCGGCCCGTACCACCCGGGTGTCACCGCCGAGGGTAAACTCGAATTCACCGGAGATCACCCGGGTTTGCCGCGCGTGCGGGGGCTTTTGCAGCTGGCCGAAGGCGCCGGCCTCGAAACGCACTTCTGCCGCCGGTGAACCGTCGCTCATCACGCCTTCACGGCGGGCAAGGCCATTGTCGAGCGATAAAAAGGCGGTTTTGGCGGTAAAGGTGGTCATGTGGCGTTCCTGGTGGCTGATGGCGGTAGCACGGCGCGATCGACATAAAAGTCAGGCGGTCGGGCAGAGACGAAACAACGGGAAGTATAACGCGATAGGGGGAGAGATGAATCAGCAATATGGTGCGTCCGAGTGGACTCGAACCACCGACCCCCACCATGTCAAGGTGGTGCTCTAACCAACTGAGCTACGGACGCACTGTACGGCTTCAGGAATTTGGTGCGTCCGAGTGGACTCGAACCACCGACCCCCACCATGTCAAGGTGGTGCTCTAACCAACTGAGCTACGGACGCACTGTACGGCTTCAGGAATTTGGTGCGTCCGAGTGGACTCGAACCACCGACCCCCACCATGTCAAGGTGGTGCTCTAACCAACTGAGCTACGGACGCACTGTACGGCTTCAGGAATTTGGTGCGTCCGAGTGGACTCGAACCACCGACCCCCACCATGTCAAGGTGGTGCTCTAACCAACTGAGCTACGGACGCACTGTACGGCTTCAGGAATTTGGTGCGTCCGAGTGGACTCGAACCACCGACCCCCACCATGTCAAGGTGGTGCTCTAACCAACTGAGCTACGGACGCATCTTTTCCTGTCTGTCATGGCTGACAGCGGGGACGAATATTAACGAGCTACCCGCGTGCTGGCAAGGGGAAAAGCGCAATTTTATTCGGTATTTCACGCGATTGCTGAGGTTGTGCGCAGTCCGGCGTTTTTTTCCGCAAACCGCAGCCCGGCCGGGGATGAAACCGGCCGGGCGCGGGCTCAGCGCGTGGATCGCTGCAGGATGACGGCGGTCGGCTGTTTCTGCAGCCAGCGCATGCGTAGCGCCATCATGATGGCGGCGAAGGTCAGGCCGATGATAAAGCCGATCCAGAAACCGCTTGGCCCCATTGCCGGCACCACCACATCGGTTAACGCCAGCAGATAGCCGCTCGGCAGGCCCAACACCCAATAAGCGATGAAGGTGATAAAGAAGATCGCGCGGGTGTCTTTATAACCACGCAGCACGCCACTGCCGATCACCTGGACAGAATCCGAGATTTGGTACAGCGCCGCCAGCAGCATCAGCTGCGACGCCATCGCCACCACCGCCGGGCTGTCGTTGTACAGCAGGGCGATCGGTTCGCGGAAGGTGGCGGTAAACAGCGCGGTGCAGACGGCCATGGTGATGCCGACGCCGATGGCGGAGTAGGCGGCGACACGGGCGCCTTCAACCGAACCTTCCCCCAGACGGTAACCGACGCGGATGGTGGCGCCGACGCCCAGCGACAGCGGCAGCACGAACATCAGCGCGCTGAAGTTAAGCGCGATCTGGTGGCCGGCGACCGCAACGATCCCCAGCGGCGAAACCAGCAGCGCCACCACGGCGAACAGCGTGACTTCGAAGAACAGCGCCAGCGCCACGGGCATGCCGATGCCGATCAGGCGCTTCAGCGCCGCCCAGTCTGGGCCGCCGAGATCGCCTGCCTGGCGTTTGATGTCGCGCTGCGAGGGCGCGCGCTTCACGTACCAGCGCATCATCAGGAACATGATCCAGTAGACGCTGCCGGTGGCGACGCCACAGCCGACGCCACCCAGCTCCGGCATGCCGAACTTGCCGTAGATGAAGATGTAGTTGATCGGGATATTCACCAGCAGGCCGAGGAAGCCGATCACCATGCCGGGCTTGGTTTTGGACAGGCCTTCGCACTGGTTGCGCATCACCTGGAAGAACAGGTAACCCGGCGCTCCCCACATGATGGCGTGCAGATAACCGACGGCTTTATCCGCCAGCTGCGGGTCGATGTTGTGCATCATGTCGATGACGAACTTGCAGTTATACAGCACCACGATCAGCAGCACGGACACGCCGGAAGCCAGCCAAAAACCCTGGCGCACCTGGTGAGCGATGCGATCGCGCCGCCCGGCGCCGTTAAGCTGGGCGATAACCGGGGTCAGCGCCAGCAGCAGGCCGTGGCCGAACAGGATGGCCGGCAGCCAGATTGAAGTGCCGACCGCAACCGCCGCCATGTCGGTGGCGCTGTAGGCGCCGGCCATGATGGTATCCACCACGCCCATGGCGGTTTGCGATATTTGCGCGATGATGACCGGGATAGCGAGAGCCAATAAACTACGCGCTTCAATTAAGTACTTCTGCACGCATACACCTTTCTATTTATATATGTGGGAGGGAGGGCTGCCGCGAGAGGACAACAATTAAAATAGCGGAATTTTGTCAAAAATATTGTACCTGCTCGGCGTCGTTAAGCAAACGCCGCAGATAAATAGTTATTAAATGCGCAGGCCCGCGTTTTTTGCCTACGCGGATTTGGTTTTCAGCGCCAACTGGGGCAAACTGCCGGGAGCGTTTTAACCTATTAGTAAGAAGAGGCACATATGTTCACCGGTATCGTACAAGGCACCGCGCCGCTGGTCGCCATTGATGAGAAACCCAATTTCCGCACCCACGTGATCGAGATGCCTGCCGAGCTGTTGCCGGGGCTGGAGCTGGGCGCGTCGGTGGCCCATAACGGCTGCTGCCTGACCGTGACCGCGGTGGAAGGCAACCGCGTCAGCTTCGATTTGATCAAGGAAACGTTGCGCCTGACCAACCTCGGCGACTTGGCGCTCGGCGACATCGTCAATATCGAGCGCGCGGCAAAGTTCAATGACGAAATTGGCGGCCATTTGATGTCCGGCCATATTATCTGCACGGCGGAAGTGGCCAAGATTTATACCTCGGAAAATAATCGCCAGGTATGGCTGCGCATGCCGAATGCGGAATTGATGAAATATGTGCTGCACAAAGGTTTCATCGGCATCGACGGCATTAGCCTGACCATCGGCGAAGTGGTGAATAACCGTTTCTGCGTGCACCTGATCCCGGAAACGCTGGATCGCACCACGCTGGGTAAGAAACGCCTGGGCGATAAGGTGAACATCGAAATCGATCCGCAAACGCAGGCGGTGGTGGATACCGTCGAGCGCGTGCTGGCCAACCGGGAAGCGACGCTGGCGGCGGCGATGGCGCCGGCGCACAAAGACTGACAGCGATTCTGGCGTTGCCGCCGGTATCGAATCATAAGCAGAGAGGAGAAACGCGTGAAGTTTTATGGGAAAACGTTGTTGTTAACCGCGTTGCTGGCGCTGAGCGCCTGCAGCAGCTCACCTGAGCAGGGCGCCGGCGCGCAAATGGCCGATGCGGATGATACCTGCGGCGCTTCGCAGTATCAAAACTTCGTCGGTAAGCCGATGACCTCGCTGGAAGGCGTGCGGATCGACGCCAAGGTGCGCGCCATTCCGTACAACTCTGCCGTTACCATGGATTTCAACCTGCGCCGCCTGAACTTCCTTGGCGATAGCAACGATAAAATCATTCGAGTTTATTGCGGTTAACCCGCAGCGTCCGAAAGAGCAAAAAAAAGCCCCGGCGATGATGTTGCCGGGGCTTTTTTATCGGGAAAGCGTTCAGCGCGCGACGCGAATGCCGCCTTCAACGCCTTTCGGGCTGAACACCACCTGCCACAGCTGCAGATCGCGCGCCCGGAACGCGCCGGCGCAGGCGTTCAGGTAGTAGCTGAACATCCGCTCGAAGCGTTCGGAATAGCGCGGGGCAAGCTGCGGCCACGCCTGTTTGAAGCGTTCGAACCAGGCCATCAGCGTGCGATCGTAGTCGGCACCGATGTTGTGCCAGTCTTCCATCACGAAATGGCCCTCGCTGGCTTCGGCGATATGGCTCACTGAAGGCAGGCAGCCGTTCGGGAAAATGTACTTGTTGATCCACGGATCGACGTTCATATCGGTCTTGTTGGAGCCGATGGTGTGCAGCAGGAACAGGCCGTGCGGCGCCAGATTGCGCTCCACCACGTCGAAATAGGTGCGGTAGTTTTTCGGCCCGACGTGCTCGAACATGCCGACCGAGACAATGCGATCGAACTGCTGATGCAGATCGCGGTAATCCTGCAGCAGGATCTGCACATCCAGCCCGGCGCAGCGCGCCTGAGCCAGCTTCTGCTGTTCGGCAGAAATGGTTACGCCGACTACCGACACGCCGTAATGCTTCGCCGCATAGGCGGAAAGACCGCCCCAGCCGCAGCCGATGTCCAGCAGGCGCATACCTGGCTGCAGCTGCAGTTTTTCGCAGATCATCCGCAGCTTCGCTTCCTGCGCTTCCTCCAGCGTGGTGGCGTCTTTCCAGTAGCCGCAGGAATATTGCATGTAAGGATCGAGCATCAGGGTAAACAGATCGTTGCCGAGATCGTAATGTTCTTTGCCGACGATCCAGGCGCGCTTTTTCGATTGCAGGTTGGTCAGGCGCGCGGCGGCGATACGTAGGGTATCTTTCAGGTGGTGGGGGAGTTTCTTCTCCAGCCCGGCGCTGACCACGCGCTGGAAGAACATATCCAGCCGCTCGCATTCCCACCAGCCGTCCATATAGCTTTCGCCCAGCCCCAGCGACCCTTGCTGCAGGACGCGTTTAAAGAAATCGGGGTTTTTAACCTGAATATCGAAGGGGCGCGATCCGTTGATTTCAATGCCGGCCAGGCCGAGCATTTCATGCGCGATACGGTACCACTGATTGTCCTGGATGCTCAGATCTTCTATACACGATGAACTCATAGCTTCTCCATCACCTTCTTCTGACTGATGACCCGTTAGGAAACAGCTTAGACAATTTCTGCGGGTGCATACGTTTACCGGCGGAAAATAGGCCCGCGGCGTCTGATATCCGACTATGAACAGAGGAAATTTAAAGAAACGACCCGGCGCGAACGGCGCGGGATAAACGCATCCTTAAAAAAGAGTGTGACGCAAAGCGCGTACACAAGTGCTAATTGAGATATAGAGATTATAAGGTGTTACTTTACAAGGTTGTTTTTGAGTATAGGCGTGCCGAGGCGTTGACTCAACTGTAAATCGCACTCGGCACGCATATTCTTTAAGTGATTATTAAACTTGGTAATTATGACGCTGAGTTAGCATGTTCCCGCTGCGCCTTTTGCTGCGCGTCAACGGCTTTTCCCCGCTGCAGGAAATACCCCAGCGCGGCCAGGATCACCGTCGATACCATTACCGTCACCGTCGCCAACAGCGGCTGGGCAATGAACGCCGACACCAGCATGCTCGCCACAAAACACAGCCCCAGCTGCAGCGTATTTTGCAGCGCGGCGGCCTTGCCACTGCTTTCCGGGAACGGCATCAGCGCATTCGCCACCATGATCGGATAGCCGGCGCCGTTGACCAGCGCCATCACGCAGAACGGGATCAGCAGCGTGGTGAGCGTCGGTGCGGTCAGGGTCGCCACCAGATACAGCGCCACCATGCTGACACCATAAGCTACCAGCAGCCACGGCAGCAGGGTTTTGCCATTGATGCGCTTGAGCGCGGCGCGGCAGCCATAGCCCCCCAGCAGGAAAGCCAGCGTCTGCGGCACATAGCTCAGACCGATGTCGCTCGGGCCATAGCCCATATCACCGAGGATGAACGGCGAGCCGGTCAGCCAGGCGAAGAAGCCTGCCGAGCAGGCGGCGTACATGGTGACGTTGCCGCTGAACACCGGGGATTTCAACAGTCGCCAGAAGCTGACGCCGTTTTTTGGCGCCTCGGCGGTGGGCTGCGTTTTGGCGCGCTCTTTGAGCATCAGCGTCGGCAGCAGCAGCAGTACGGTGATGGCCAGCAGCACGGCGAAGATCGCGCGCCAGCTGGCGTGGTTCAACAGCCAGGCGCCCAGCAGCGGCGCCAGCGCCGGCGACAGCGCCACCAGCGGCATGATGGTGGCGAATACGCGATTGGCCTGGCCTTCGCGATAGCGGTCGACCACCAGCGCTTGCCAGATGGCGGCGGCGGAACAGACGCCGACGGCCTGAATAAAGCGCAGGATCCAGAGCTGCACGGCGTTCTCTACCCACAGCATGCCCAGGCAGCCGAGAGCGAACAGCGTCAGGCCGATCAATAAGACCGGTTTGCGGCCCAGACGGTCGGAGAGCGGCCCCCACAGCAGCTGCGCGAAGGCGAAGCCGGCCAGGAAGATGCTCAGGCTGGCGCTCACCGCGCCGGCGGAAATTTGCAGTTCTTCCCGCATGGCGCCGAAGGCGGGCAGGTACATATCGGTCGCCAGATAACCCAGCATGCTCAGGCCGGCGAGGTAGAACATAAAGCCAAAGGAATTTCGCATGGTATTTCTCGTTAATATTTTAATGTCGCAGGTTTTTAGCGCCGGCCAGTGTATCCGGCTGGATCTCTGCTTGTGAAACGGTAATATTTGCAAAGTGCTGTTAAAAAAATTGAAGGCAAAGCGATGTGGTCTGAATATTCTCTTGAAGTGGTCGACGCGGTGGCGCGCACCGGCAGTTTCAGCGCGGCGGCGCAGGAACTGCACCGGGTGCCGTCGGCGGTGAGCTATACCGTACGGCAGCTGGAGCAATGGCTGGCGGTGCCGCTGTTTGAGCGGCGTCACCGCGATGTGGAGTTGACGCCGGCCGGCGCGCTGTTTATCAAAGATGCGCGAGTTGTTATCAAAAAAATGCTCGACACCCGCCGCCACTGTCAGCAGGTGGCCAACGGGTGGCGCGGCCAGCTGAATATCGCGGTGGACATCATCGTCAAACCGCAGCGCAGCCGCCAACTGGTGCTGGATTTCTACCGTCATTTCCCCGACGTCGAACTGATGCTGCAACCCGAGGTGTTCAACGGCGTGTGGGATGCCTTGGTGGACGGCAGGGCGGACATGGCGATCGGCGCCACCCGTGCGGTGCCGGTCGGCGGCGGCTTCGCCTTCCGCGACATGGGCTATATGAACTGGCTGTGCGTGGTCAGCCCGCAGCACCCGCTGGCGCAACTGACAGGCCCGCTGAATGACGATCAGCTGCGGCCGTACCCTTCGCTTTGCCTGGAGGACACCTCGCGCAATCTGCCCAAGCGCGTCACCTGGACGCTGGATAACCAGCGGCGGCTGGTGGTGCCGGACTGGACTTCGGCGCTCGACTGTTTGTGCGCCGGGCTGTGCGTCGGCATGATGCCGGCACATCGGGCGCTGCCGCGGGTGCAGCGCGGTGAGCTGAAGGCGTTGCAGCTGCAGCAGCCGTTTCCCGCCAGCCCTTGCTGCCTGACCTGGCAGCAGGATAAACCCTCACCGGCGATGAGCTGGCTGCTGGCGTATCTGGGCGATGGGGAGACGCTGAACCAGGAGTGGCTGAGCGAGGCGGAACCGGAAGCCGCGCAGGCTTCCGGCGCGGGGGATTAGCGGCGGTAGTCGATGAACGGGCCGTCGGCGACCGAGCGGCGTTCAATCAGCTTCGGATGCACTTCGATCACCTGCGACTCTTCGCGTTTGCTGATGATGCGATCCAGCAGCATGGTGAAGGCCATTTCGCCCAGGCGTTCTTTAGGCTGGTGAATGGTGGTCAGCGCCGGGGTGAAGTAGCGGGCGTTGCGCACGTTGTCGTAGCCGATCACGGAAATATCCTGCGGCACCCGCAGCCCCAGCTCGTCGGCGGCGCAGATGGCGCCCATCGCCATGATGTCGCCGCCGCAGAATACCGCGGTCGGCCGCTGCTTTTGCGACAGGATTTGGTGCATCGCCTTGTAGCCGGACTCCGGCTCGAAGTCACCCTGGACGATCCACTCTTCGCGAATGTCGATATGCGCTTCCTGCAGCGCCTTCATAAAGCCCTGGTGACGGCCGCCGCCGGTATTGCGCGACAGCTGGCCCGGAATGGCGCCGATATCGCGGTGGCCGCGCTCGATCAGGTAACGGCCGGCCAGATAGCCGCCTTCGAACGCGTTATCGATGATGGTGTCGGTGAAGTCGCCGCGCGCGGCGCCCCAGTCCATCACCACCATCGGGATGTTGCGGTAGTCTTCCAGCATGCCCAGCAGCTGATCGGGGTACTCGGAGCACATGACCAGCAGGCCGTCGACGCGCTTTTGCGCCAGCATCGCCAGGTAGGCGCGCTGCTTGTCGAGATTGTTGTGCGAGTTGCACAGGATCAGGGTGTAGCCTTTGCTGTAGCAGCTGTTTTCCACCGCCTCGATCACTTCGGCAAAGTAGGGCGCTTCGCTCGAGGTGGCCAGCAGGCCGATCGACTTGGTGTGATTGACTTTCAGGCTGCGCGCCACGGCGCTCGGCGAGTAGTGCAGTTCTTTGATGGCGGCCCACACGGCCGCTTTGGTCTCTTCGGCGACGAAACGAGTCTTATTGATGACGTGCGAAACGGTGGTGGTGGAAACGCCCGCGCGTTTGGCCACATCTTTAATCGTTGCCATGTAAGGAATGACTCCTGAACTCACATGTTTACAGCATGTAAGTGTGATGTTAATCGTTTGCCTACGTAGATCCTTCTCCAGAGAAGCGAAAACTGAGTTTTTAGTGTGTTGAAGTCTTCAGCGCTTAATCAGGAGGGGCATGGATGCCGGTACGCAGTTGTGAACTGCGAATTTTGTCGCATATTGAACAAAAGTGGAAGAGGTAATCGAGATTATAAACCGGGAAATGATAACAAGATTTAATCGGCGAACTGTGGGAAAATGATTTGACGTACTAATTGTGCGCCTTTTATGCTTAGGAAAGCCCATTTTAAAGGAGTTGTCATGGATACCGAATTGAAGATGTCGCTGTTCACCACCGTCTGCGCATTGGCGGTCATTATCGCTTTCAGCTTCGTTGCCGCGTTGAACTGATTTACCCCCGGTTATAAAAAAGGCGCAGCTTGGCTGCGCCTTATCACCTCAGAACCTGCGCTTACGCCAGGTTTTCCGCTGCGAAGGTCCAGTTGACCAACGCCCAGAAGTTTTCCAGGTATTTTGGACGCGCATTGCGGTAATCGATGTAATACGCGTGTTCCCATACGTCAACGGTCAGCAGTGGTTTGTCTTCACCGGTCAGCGGGGTGGCCGCGTTGGAGGTGTTGACGATCGCCAGCGCGCCGTCCGGTTTTTTCACCAGCCAGGTCCAGCCTGCACAGAAGTTTTTCACTGCGGCATCGGTGAACTGCTCTTTGAACGCAGCGAAAGAGCCGAAGGATTTGACGATTGCCGCCGCCAGTTCGCCCTGCGGTTCACCGCCGCCCTGTGGCGACAGGCAGTGCCAGTAGAAGGTGTGGTTCCACACCTGCGCGGCGTTGTTGAAGACGCCGCCGTTAGAGGTCTTGATGATCTCTTCGAGCGATTTGCCTTCGAACTCGCTGCCTTTCACCAGGTTGTTCAGGTTAACCACGTAGGTGTTGTGGTGTTTGCCGTAGTGGTATTCCAGGGTCTCGGCGGAGATGTGCGGCTCGAGCGCGTTTTTCTCATACGGTAATGCAGGTAATTCAAACGACATTGCTTCCTCCTTTACAGCGCCATTCGCTTCCCGCCGGGGCGAGAGCCGTATGGGCCGTTTTTTATTGTGGTCATTCAATCTTAACAATTTTCATCATAAAAAACAGGAGGAAAAGCGAGAAATGCGCGTGGGGAAGTGCGATGGACGATAGCTTGAGCAGGCGGTTGCGACCGGGGCCGCAACCGCGCAGAACAGGGCATTAACGAATGGTTTTCGGCGTCACTACGCGGCGTGCGCCGATGTAGTGGTTCTGCCAATAGTCGTTGTCGAGCTGACTGATGCGGATCTCTTCACCGGTGCGCGGCGACTGGATGAACTTGCCGTTACCGAGGTAGACGCCGACATGGTCCGCCACGCCGCGGTTGTTGATGCGGAAGAACACCAGATCGCCGCTTTCCAGTTCGCTTTTCTTGATCGGCGCCGCATCGCGCAGGTGATACATCTCGTTGGCGGTGCGCGGCATCTTGATTTTCACTACGTCTTTATAGGCGTAATAGATAAGGCCGCTGCAATCGAAGCCGGTGCGCGGCGAGCTGCCGCCCCAGCGGTAAGGTTTGCCCATCTGTCCCATCAGCTTGGCCATCGCGGTCTGCTTGGCGTGCTGGTAGCGTTTTTTGTGCGCGGGGCTGAGTTTCAACGGCTTTTCTTCACGCGCCAGTTTGGCGGTGGCCATACCGGCTTCGCGGTGGCGACCATAGCCTTTTTTATAGCCTTTTTTCGGCGGGGTGACTTTAATCTTGGCGGTTTTCTGCGCTTTGGCCTTGGGTTTGGCGCTGACGATCTTTTTCGCGCTTTTCTCGCTTTTTGCCTTGGCGGTCTTGGTTTTTTTCTCGGGGGCCGTCACTTTGGCTTTTTTGGCGGCTTTGTCCGCTTTCTTTTTTCTGCGGTCATCGGGCCGCGCTTCATTGGCATGGCTTTTACGCTGCTCGGCGGCAACACGCGCCTGTGGCGCAGCGTGCGCCAAATTGAAGAAGAGCTGCGTAAACAGCAGCGCAAAGAGCGTAAGAATTAAACGCATGTCGACGTCACCAACCTTGGCCCCGAAACGGATATCGAAAGAGTTACAGTATTCCCGAATTTCGCCATATAAAACAGCGAAGAACTCATAAATAATAATCCATATTGTGAGAAAACGTTAATGACATTTTTTTTGGTTCAAAATCAGCCTGTTGATGTATGAAAAAGCGCCAGTTGGCGGTGGGGATATAATTAATCCTCGCCGTCATCGCGACGCAATATATTAGTGAAATGGTCGGATTAAAAATGTTATTCTCGACGTATGTTTTGACCGGAATGACGTGGCCGGTGAAACGCGATCGGCGGCGGGCGAATATCCTTGCAAAAGATGGCGTTTTCTTGCGACTGTTCCAGCCGCTACAATAGCCCGCGTGATGCATGTTGTAGCCATGAAATGTGGCTTGAGGAAGCAATAAATGACGACGACACTTGAAAAAATTCAGCACCAGATCGCTGAAAACCCGATTCTGCTGTACATGAAAGGTTCGCCTAAGCTGCCGAGCTGCGGCTTCTCCGCACAGGCTGTGCAAGCGCTGTCCGCCTGCGGCGAGCGTTTCGCCTACGTGGATATTCTGCAAAACCCGGACATCCGCGCCGAGCTGCCAAAATATGCCAACTGGCCGACGTTCCCGCAGCTGTGGGTAGACGGTGAGCTGGTCGGCGGTTGCGATATCATCATCGAGATGTATCAGCGCGGCGAACTGCAGCAGCTGATCAAAGAAACTGCGGAAAAGTATAAAGCGCAGGAAGACCAACAGTCTTAATCGACAGGCTTGCGGTTATCGCGCAATGGGCGGCGCCAGTGCAAACTGGGCCGCCTTTTTTATTGGGCTTATTCGGCGAGGTCGCCGGCGGGCAGCGGCCAGCCGCCGAGACGTTTCCAGCGGTTAACCAGCTCGCAAAACAGCAGGGCGGTTTGTTCGGTGTCGTACAGGGCGGAGTGCGCCTGGCTGCTGTCGAACGGCATGCCGGCGGCGATGCAGGCTTTCGCCAGCACCGTTTGGCCCAGCACCAGGCCGCTCAGCGCGGCGGTGTCGAAGGTGGCGAACGGATGGAACGGGTTGCGCTTCAGGCCGGCGCGCTCGGCCGCGGCCATCAGGAAGCTGTGATCGAAGTTGGCGTTGTGTGCCACGATAATGGCCCGGTTACAACCGCGATCCTTGAGCCCTTTGCGCACCGCTTTGAAAATGGCGTGCAGCGCGTCATATTCGCTGACCGCGCCGCGCAGCGGGTTGTGCGGATCGATGCCGTTGAACGCCAGCGCTTCCGGCTGCAGGTTGGCGCCCTCGAAAGGCTCCACGTGGAAGTGCAGGGTCTCGTCCTGCTGCAGCCAGCCGTCTTCATCCATTTTCAGCGTGACGGCGGCGATCTCCAGCAACGCATCGGTATTGGCGTTGAAGCCGGCGGTTTCAACATCTATTACTACGGGATAAAACCCACGAAAACGACCACTCAGGGCGTTAAGATCACTTTTCTCGGCCATCAGTTTCTTATCTTCATCGAATGCAGCGCGCATTATGGCAAATTTTGCGCCCGGTTGCAGGCGCTATCGCGCGGAGAATCAGCAGGGCGCAGCGCGCCCTGAAGGGGAGGCTTAGTGGCCGAGGCCCTGACCGGCATGTTTATTTTCGATCAGCTCGATTTTGTAGCCGTCCGGATCTTCGACGAAGGCGATGACCGTGGTACCGCCTTTCACCGGGCCGGCTTCGCGGGTGACCTTGCCGCCTGCGCGGCGGATGCTGTCGCAGGTGGCGGCAACGTCGTCCACGCCCAGCGCCAGGTGGCCGAAGGCGGTGCCCATGTCGTAGCTGTCGGTGCCCCAGTTATAGGTCAGTTCGATAACCGCGCCTTCGCTCTCTTCCGTATAGCCGACGAAAGCCAGCGAGTATTTGTACTCTGGGTTTTCGCTGGTGCGCAGCAGGCGCATGCCTAATACCTTGGTGTAGAAGTCGATGGCGCGTTGCAGGTCACCGACGCGGATCATGGTATGGAGTAAGCGCATAATTCCTCTGAATTGACTGTGCCGTGGCAGACGGCGGGTGGATTGAAGCACAAGCGAGTATAGCCTTGTCCCGCAAGGGAATTCAACGTAACGAATAAGTGACAATGTCACTCATGGGGCTCGCGACGGTGATGTCTAAATATTGATCGAGCGTACCGATCGATACGGAGTAATTGATCTGCACAATCAATTATCTATTTCGACGGCAAGCGTGTAAAAATTGAACGGCAGTAGAGCACAACACCAGGGAACACCGGCCCGCCCCGTGCGGGCTTTTTTGCGTGCGGCGCATAAAAAAACGGCCAGGCAGTCGCATGGCCGTTTGGGATCAGGACGGGTTACTTCGCCAGAAACGGATAGTCGGTATACCCTTCGGCGCCGCCGCCGTAGAAGCTTTCCGGCTTAGGTTCGTTCAGCGGCGCGTGCTGACGGAAGCGCTCCACCAGATCCGGGTTGGCGATGTAGCTGCGGCCGAAGGCCACCGCGTCGATGAAACCTTTTTCGATCAAGGCTTCGGCTTTTTCGGCGGTGTAGGCACCGGCGCCGACGATCACCCCTTTAAAGTGGGCACGCACCGAGTCGCGGAAGGCGTCGGAATACGGCTTGCCGCCGGCCCAGTCCGGTTCGGAGATGTGCAGGTAGGCGATGTTGCGCTTGTTCAGCTCTTCCACCAGATACAGCGCCGCGTCTTCCTGATCTTCACCGTTGTCCAGCCCGTTGAATGGCCCCAGCGGCGAGATGCGGATGCCGATGTGCTCAGAACCCCATTCGGCGACCGCCGCGTCGACCACTTCCAGCGTCAGGCGGGTGCGATTCTCGATGCTGCCGCCGTATTGATCGGTACGTTGGTTGGAGGCCGGCGACATGAACTGATGCAGCAGATAGCCGTGGGCGGCATGCAGTTCGATGAAGTCGAAGCCGGCTTCCCGCGCGTTGGCGGTCGCCTGGCGGAAATCGTTGACGATGCCCGGGATCTCGCTGGTTTCCAGCGCGCGCGGCGTGGAGGTCGGTACGCGCACCCAGGCGCCGGTTTCATCACGCACGGTGGTGCGGGTTTCGGCGTTGATTGCCGAAGGGGCGACCGGCGCTTGCCCGCCCGGCTGCAGGCTGGCGTGGGAGATGCGGCCTACGTGCCACAGCTGTACGGCGATATGGCCGTTTTTATCATGCACTGCCTGCGTGATGTTTTTCCATGCGGCGATCTGCTCCGGCGTATGCAACCCCGGCGCACCGGCGTAGCCTTTCGCCTGGAAGGAAACCTGCGTCGCTTCGGTCACGATCAGGCCCGCGCCGGCGCGCTGTGCGTAATATTCCGCCATCAGCGGCGTAGGAATATCGCCCGGCTCGATGCTGCGCAGACGCGTCAGCGGAGCCATAAACACGCGGTTGGGCAGGGTGATGGCGCCAACCTTCAGCGGAGAGAGCAATTTTTCAGTCTTCATAGTGCATCCTGTATTTAATAGACCGGTCGTCTAGTGGTGGGCGATAAATAACCACGAACTGCATTTTTCAATAAAAAGAAATTGTTACCGTTACGGTTGCGGCGGGCGCAGCAGCAACTCGATGCTTTCCAGCGCGCTGGTCAACGGCGCCAGCGAGTGGCGGATCTTGGCGCGCAGCGAAGCGCCGAGCCACAGTGAGTACAGCGTCTCTGCGGTCGCTGCCGGGCTCATGGCCACCGACAGCGAGCCCTCGGCGATACCGCGTTCGATGGCCTCCTGCAGGTGGCCGATCACGCGAGCGGTGCCCGTTTCCAGCGCATGGCGCATCGGTTCTGACAGATCGCTCACCTCGGCGGAAAGCTTCACCGCCAGGCAGGCGTTATGGCATTCGCTGCGGCAGTGGTAGCTGATGGCCTGGGCGTAATAGCCGAGCAGCTGGTGGCGGGCATCGCCGTGCTCATCGGCAAACAGCGCCTGCATTTCTGCATCATAATGCGCGAAATAGCGTTGCAGCATCGCTTCGCCGAAGGCTTCCTTCGAGCGGAAATAGTGGTAGAACGAGCCTTTCGGCACGCCCGCAGTGGCCAGCAATTCGCTCAGCCCCATGCCAGTAAAGCCCAGGCGCAGGCTGAGAGTTTCGCCGGTGGCGAGCAGATGTTCACGTGTGTCCACGTTGCAATGCGTTGATTTGGTCATCATGGTGCCGAGCATAATAGACCGATTGGTCTAGGTCAATGGGAATAAAAAAACCGGCGCACAAAACGCCGGTTGTCTGCGAACTATTGTGCCCCAGCGGCACGAGGAAGTTAAGCGCTTACGCCGCGTTGCGGCAACGCTGCAGGATATCCAGCCGGGATTGATATTCGCGGCTTTGTACGTTCAGCATGCCCAGCAGGGTATGGAACAGGTTGTCCTGCGACACATCGTCCTTTTCCGCCAGCGCGTTCAGGCATTGGCGATCGACGCCGAAGTTGCGCTGATAGTCGGCCGACATCCACATCAGGAAAGGCACGTGCGTTTGCTGGCTCGGCGCGAAGACATAAGGCGTGCCGTGCAGGTACATGCCGTTTTCCCCCAGCGACTCGCCGTGATCGGACAAATAGACCAGCGCGGTATTGAAGCGGTCGTCATACTGCTGCAGCAACTTGATGGTGGCATCGAGCATCGCGTCGGTATACAAGATCGAGTTGTCGTAGGTGTTCACCAGCTGTTCATGGCTGCAATCCTGGATCTGATTACTGTTGCAGGTCGGCGAAAACGTCTGGAATTCTGGCGTGCTGCGGCGGTAGTAAGCCGGGCCGTGGCTACCCATCTGGTGCAGTACGATCACGCCGTCGTCTTTCAGGCTATTGATGTAGTCGTTCAGCTTATACAGCAGCACGTTATCCATGCAAACTTCGCCGTCACAGTCCTGCGGCAGTTTCAATTTGGTCATGTCGATGTGCGGCACCCGGTCGCAGGCGCCTTTGCAGCCGCCGTCGTTATCGCGCCACAGCACGTTGACGCCGGCATGCGCCAGCACGTCGAGCATGCCCTCCTGGTGTGCCGCCTGAGTCGCGTCGTACTCTCTGCGCGGCATGTTGGAGAACATGCAGGGGACAGAGATCGCCGTCTCGGTGCCGCAAGAGCTGGCGTTCTTGAAGTAGACCACGTCGTCCTGCTTCAGGCGCGGGTTGGTTTCGCGCTCGTAGCCGCCGAGGGAGAAGTTTTCGGCGCGGGCGGTTTCGCCCACCACCAGGATCACCAGCGTTTTCTTGGCCTGCCCGGCGATCAGCGGCCCTTTGCGCGCGTCTTCACCGATTTTTACCAGCGGCAGATTGCGGGTGAAATAGCGCTGTTCGGTAAATTTGAGCGTGCCGGCGACGAAGTTGGAAGGCGTCAACATCTTCACCACGCTTTTATTGTTGCGGATCAGCGAAGCGTAGTCTTTGTAGAACAGCGCGGCGACGATCAGGATCACCACCAACGACAGCATGACGTTGGCGGCGCGCAGCCCGACCATATACCACCAGGGGCGGGTCTGGCGAATATGGGCGAAGCAGACCGCCACCGCCGGCAGAACGCCGAGCAGCGCCAGCCACAATCCCATGCGCGGCGTCAGCAGCGCCGTCGCTTCCTGGGTATTGGTTTCGAAGGCGTTCTGCATCATGTTGCCGTCGATCACCACGCCATAGCTGTACATGAAATAGTTGGCTGCGGCGCTGCCCAGCAAGAAAAAGACGATCAGCGGCTTGCGCAGGTAGGGCACGGTCAACACGCTGAAGATGATATTCAGCGCACAGAAAATCACCGCCGGCATGCTGGCGGCGAAAATGACGCTGTGGACGCTATCGAAGGTGATATACGACCAGGCGCGGTGCAGGAATAACGCGTTTTGAAACAGAGTGAAGAACAGGGCGGTGGCGAGGATAAAACCGAGGCTGTTGCACTGTAAGCGTTGACGTAACCACATTGCCAAATCTGGATCCTGAGAGGAGATAATGCCTTGAAATCTACCGGATGAAACTTAAGAAAACCTTAGAAATTCAGAATACTGGCGGCGGTGAACGCAGGGAAAAGGCCAGGCCGGGCGGCCTGGCAATGAGGCAGTTTAGTAGGCGGCGGTGAACTGCGCGCGAATAAACTGTGGTTTTTCAATCTCATCGACGATGGCGACCGCCAGATCTTCCACCGAAATGCTGGCCGGCGCTTCGCCGTTCATCAGTAGCTGGGTGGTGCCGAGGCGGAACTGACCGGTGCGTTTGCCCGGTTCCAGCAGGGCAGCCGGCGAGAGATAGGTCCAGTCGAGCGCCGATTCATTGCGCAGCTTGTTGCGCAGATCGCGTACCGCCTGCGCGCCGGGGCGGATATTTTCCGGGAACTGCGGCGTATCCACCAGTTCAACGCCCGGCGCCACTTCCAGGCTGCCGGCGCCGCCGACCACCAGCAGGCGCTTGACGCCGGCCTGTTCGACCGCGGTGAGGATCTGTTGGGCGCCTCGAGCGGTCTTTTCATACAGGTTGTCTTCGCCCCAGCCGGGGTTGTAGGCGCTGATCACCGCATCCTGACCGCGCAATTGCCCCGCCAGCCAGGCGGTATCGGCAACGTCGCCCAGTGCGACGGTCAGATTGGCGTGCTCCGGCAACTCTTTTTTCTGGCGGGCGATCGCCGTCACCTGAATGCCGCGAGCCAGCGCTTCATCTACCACGCGGCGGCCAACAAAACCGGTTGCTCCAATAATGGCTACTTTCATCTGTATGCTCCTTCGGGGATGTGTTCAGTATCATGAAGCAGGCCGATATGCCTGCTGCGTGGTTTATACTCTAGCCCTTAACAATAGCCGTGATTAGTGCCATATTCATGCTTTCTTGATTAAGTAAAACTTCATAATCGTGGATAAACTCAATCGAATGGCGATATTCGCCACCGTGGTGGCGGAGGGGTCGCTGGCCGGCGCGGCGCGGCGGCTGGGCATGACGCCGTCGGCGGTCAGCCAGCATATGCGCTCGCTGGAGAAGGCGCTCGGGGTGCCGCTGCTGCACCGCTCCACCCGTCGTCTGGCGCTGACCGAGGCGGGGGCGGCGTTTTACCCCGGCTGCGAGGCGATGCTGCAACAGGCGCAGCAGGCGGAACAGCGGCTGGCGGAGCTGCGGGATACGCTGGTGGGTGAGCTGCGCATCGCCACCCCGGTCGGCATCGGCGGCCGATCGCTGGCGGAGGCGCTGGCGCCGCTGCTGCAGGCGCATCCCAAGCTGACGCTGCGGGTGCTGGCGGACGATCGCATCGTTGATATGATAGAGCAGCGGGTCGACATTGCGCTGCGGGCCAACCGGCAGCTGGCGGACGCTAATATGATCGCGCACCCGCTCACGGCGTGGCCGATGGTGCTGTGCGCCGCACCGCGTTATCTCAGCCAGCATGGGGTGCCGGAAAAACCGCAGGATTTGGTGCAGCACCGCTGGATCTCCAGCGGCTACAGCGGGGCCCATCTGGACCTGCTGCACCAGTCCGGCCAGCAGGTTAAGCTGCGGCTGGCGGAAGGGCAGATCGTCAGCGAGAGCATGAACGTGATGCGCGCCTTTACCCGCGCCGGGCTGGGCATTTCCATTCAGCCGCTGTATGAAATTGGCGACGAGCTTCAGCGCGGCGAGCTGTTGCTGCTGCTGCCGGAGTGGCGGCCGGCGCCGCTGCGGCTGCACGCGCTGACGCTCGAGCGTAACGTTCCGGAGAAAAGCCGCCAGGCGCTGCGCTATTTGCGCGACTATTTTCGCCGCAATGGCGAAAAGGGACTTGCCAGCGGCGGCGATGGCGTCTTCAATTAGCAAGAGAACGCAGGAGGCCCCGTGGCGCAGCAGCTTGAATTTTTCGACATCCCCAGCCCGTGTCGCGGTATTTGTCAGGCCGACGACCGCGGATTCTGCCGTGGCTGCCTGCGCAGCCGCGAGGAGCGCTTCGGCTGGATGAGCATGAGCGACGCGCAGAAGCGCGAGGTGCTGCGCCTTTGCCGTCAACGCTTCCTGCGCCTGCAACGCGCCAATAAAGCGCCCGACGAGCCGCTGCCGGAACAGCCGTCGCTGTTTTAACCTTTCCTGATCTGCCGCACGTTCGTGTGGCTTACCGCTTCCCTGTGCCTCACCGGCTTGTGTATGCTGGCTGACAACTAATGTCATGAGGTTTTCGCAATGGTAGAACGTATACGTCTCGCGCCGCAGGGGCCTGAATTTTCCCGCATGATTTGCGGTTACTGGCGGTTGATGGAATGGGGCATGTCGCCGCAGCAGCTGCTGACGTTCATCGAACAGCATGTTGAACTGGGCGTCACCACCGCCGACCACGCGGATATCTACGGGGGTTACGCCTGCGAACAGGCGTTCGGCGACGCGCTGCGCCTGAAGCCGGCGCTGCGCCAGTCGCTGGAGCTGGTGACCAAGTGCGGCATCGCCACCACCGCCAAGCCCGGCAACCCGATCGGCCATTACATCACCGACCGCGACCATATCGTACAGAGCGCGGAACAATCGCTGCGCCATCTGCATACCGACTACCTCGATCTGCTGTTGATCCACCGGCCGGATCCGTTGATGGATGCCGACGACGTGGCCGAAGCCTTCGTCGCGCTGCATAAAAGCGGCAAGGTGCGCCATTTCGGCGTTTCCAACTTTACGCCCGCGCAGTTCCAGCTATTGCAGTCGCGCCTGCCGTTCACGCTGGCGACCAACCAGGTGGAGATCTCGCCGATTCACCAGCCGGCCATTCTCGACGGCACGCTCGACCAGTGCCAGCAACTGCGCATCAAGCCGATGGCCTGGTCCTGCCTGGGGGGCGGGCGCCTGTTCAACGACGCCGAGTTCCAGCCGCTGCGCGACGAGCTACAGCGGGTGGCGCAAGAGATCGGCGCCGATACCATTGAACAGGTGGTGTACGCCTGGGTGATGCGTCTGCCGTCGTCGCCGCTGCCGATTATCGGCTCCGGCAAGATTGAGCGGGTGCGCTCGGCGCTGAAGGCGCAGAAGCTGGTACTGAACCGCCAGCAGTGGTTCCGCATTCGCAAGGCGGCGCTGGGGTATGACGTGCCTTAAGGCGGAGCAAAAAAGAGGAAAGCCGGGCGACGAAGCGCCCGGCTTTTTTTACGCCGATCCTTAGGCCAACACCACCTGATCGGTGTTGAAGTGATCGAGCGAGACGCCGATCAGCGTGACCTGGCTGTGGCCGAAGGCCAGCACCAGATCGTCGTTTTGCTGCGTGGCGTAGTCGCGGATATTTCCGCTGGCGCCTTCGGTGCCGATAAACACCAGCTTATCGGTGGCGTTGAAGCCATACAGTTGGTCGCGGCCAAAATCGCCGCTGAACAGGAAGGTATTGCCGTTGCCGACGCCCTTCAGGATGTCATCGCCGCTGCCGCCGACGAAGGTCAGGTTGCCGCCGGCATGGCCGATCAGCGTGTCGTTGCCGGCGTTGCCGAACAGCCAGGCGTCGTGGCTGCGAGCCTGCAGGACGTCATCGCCGTCGCCGCCGGTGGTGGCAGCGGCATAGGCTTTGAGGCCCGAATCCGATTTTAATCCGGCCGCGGTCACCTGATGATCCACCTCTTTGTTGAAAATCAACCAGGAGGTTTCTTTGCTGCGCAGGGTGCTGATGTTGTCCGCCAGCGTAATGCCGCCTTTGGCGTCGCGCAGGTAAAGCGTATTGCCATCGTAGGCGACCTCGGTGTTCTTCAGCGCCTGTTGGGTATCGAAGGTATTGTGGCCTTTGCCGCCGGCGATCAGGTTGTAGCCGCCGGCGTCGCGGAAGATATCGTCGCCGTCGCGGCCCTCGAGATAGTCGTTGCCTTTGCCGCCCTTGATCAAATCATTGCCGTCGCTGCCGATGATAAACGTTGGCCCGCTGTGCGTCTCCGCGTTGCGGTTCAGGTCTTCCACCCAGGTATTGCCGCGCGTCACGTTCGACAGGTTGGAGACGATGATGGTCGAGTCCTTGTCGGTCAGCGAATAAAACTCGGAGTTCAGCACCCGCATCAGCCCGTCCTGATAGAAGAACGGCAGGTGCGACAGCCAGGTCGGAATGTTGAGAATGGAAAACGGCAGCAGGTTCCAGGCGTCCGACGCGTAATGGTCGTTGAAGTTGACGATATTGTTGGTGGCGGAGGCGTGCGGCGCATCGTGGACGCCCAGTGACGGCAGGGTCAGCGAGGTGCCGTCGAGCGCACGAAACACCGGATCGTTTTCGTAGCCGATGTTGATCACCTTGCCGCCGGCTTCGTACTGGGTCGGCGAGGCGAAGGCAACATAGTTGGATTGCGCGTAGAAGCCGCCCCAGTTGGCGTCGCTCTGCGCGGCCATGCTGTTGACCGCCAGCCCGCCGAGGCTGTGGCCGCTGACCACCACGTCCTCGCCGCTCAGCCCGTGCGCCTGCGCGAACTTCGCTACGTCGCCCAGCAGATTGCCGAAGGCGTTCAGCGCGTAGCCGTCAGCGTAGCCTTTCGGCCCGAAACCGGCCAGCAGATCGTTAATCACATCGCCAATGGTATCGCCGATCAGCGACTCGCGCGGGCCGCTGGTACCGCGAAATGAGATGCCAATGGCGGTGAGATTGCCTTCGCTGTCATATTTGCCCAGCACCTCGGCCTGAGCGGTGGTGTAACCGGCGGTCTCACCGTAGTAGGTGCCGCGTGCATCGGTTTTGCCGGCGTAACCCAGCTGCGCGGCGCTGATGACCGACCAGCCGGCATTGTTCACCGCCTCCTGCGCGGCCTGTTCTGAGTCGGGGTTCCAGGGAAGGCCGGGCAGGCCGCCCTGCGATTGGGTGCTGCCGATGAGCGCGGTGATCAGCGTCAGCGGCAGGCCCAGCCCGAAACCGGTCTGGTGGTAGCCTTCGTCGAAGCCGTTATCGATATTGTGGTAAGCGTAGGTAGAGATGGCCAAGGCGTCGGAAAACAGCGCTTTCGACGCGTTTTCGTCCAGATCCTTATAGCTAAAGATGCCCATATCAGTTCCTTATGAATTATGCCGCCTGGCCGGGGAGTGAACTCTCATGCGTCGGCGGTGGAAACAGGGAAACAACGTTAGCCGAACGACAGCTGGTCAGAGGACCAACATCGGTAGAAATAGTATTAGCCCTAAATATTAGGCCTGCGAATCAAATTGGCGAGATTGTGCGTTGGTTAACAGTGCCGGCGCTGGCTCTCCTATACTGATAGCTCTGCAGAGACATTAAGGAGACTGATTGATGAAACGTTATTGGTATGCAGCACTTGGCCTGATGGCGTGTGGCGCGGCTCAGGCGGCGACAACCGACGTCGAGATGCACCTGGTGACCGGGCAGGGGATCGGTCAGGATATCGGCAAGGTGGTCATCAGCGAAACGCCGTACGGCTTGCTGTTCACGCCGAGCCTGAAAGCGTTGCCGGCCGGGGTACATGGCTTCCACGTGCATGAAAAAGGCAGCTGCGAGCCGGGTATGAAGGACGGCAAAGCGGTGGCGGCGCTGGCGGCCGGCGGGCATTTTGATCCGCAAAAGACCGGGAAGCACCTCGGGCCGTATGCCGACGGGCATCTGGGTGATTTGCCTGCCATCTATGTGACCGCCGACGGCATGGCGAACTATCCGGTGTTGGCGCCGCGGCTGAAAAAAATCAGTGAAATTGAGGGCAAGGCGCTGATGGTGCACGCCGGCGGCGATAACCACTCGGATCACCCATTGCCGCTCGGCGGCGGCGGTGAGCGTTTCGCCTGCGGGGTGATCAAGTGATCACCCGCCGCTAACGGCCGGCGCGGTGGCGGGCTGGCCCATCGCCTGCTGCAACTGCTGCAGCGAGCAGTAGAGTCGCCAAATCAGACCGGCCAAATCGCGTGCCGCCTGTTCCGGGTGGTGCGCCAGCGCGTTGCTCATGCGCAGCAGCTCCTGCAGCGTGGCGTCCAGCGAACTGTGCTGCACGCCTTTCTCCGTCATGATACCGCGCAGGCAGTGGATGCAGACATCGCGCACCGCCGACAGCGGATCGGAACGGGTTTGCCAGTCGCGCAGCTGCCAGACGATATGGCTGCAGTTGAGCAGCACCACGCCCCAGCGCAGCAGCCAGGTGCGCGCTTCCTGATCCTGACTTTGATTGAGCTGGCTGATGCGATGGTAGATCAGCGATTCGAACTGGCTTTCGCTCTGCTGCGGCCGTTTGCTCAACTGATCGATAAAATCGCGCCGCAGCGCGCGGATAATGCGGCGGCTTTTGCGTTTGTCCGAGCTGGGGCGCAGGATCTGAAACGCCAGCCCGGCCAGCAGCACGCCGACGACTTTAGCGATGTTGTCATTGATGAAGGACTGGTAGTCATAGCTCGGCGGGTTGCTGACGGTCAGGAACGACCCCATAAAGACGATCAGCTGCCCCCAAAGCGCGGCATAAGGCGGATTCTGCAGCTTGAGCATCTGCATGGTCACCAGGATCGGAAACAGGAAGGCGCAGAACACCCAGAAGTCGTCAATCTGGATCATCAAACCGAATTTTACTACGAAGCAGACGACCGAGAGCAGCAGCACCGCCTTGAGCAAGGTGCTGACGCTGTTGATCGGTGAAGGCGTCGAGGAGTAGAGCACGCAGCTGATGGCGGTGAGCGTCAGCGCCGCGCTGCCGGCGTCCCACTGCGTGTTGATCCAATAGGCGCAGCCGATCACGATGCACAAAAAGGTGCGCAGGCCGTTGTAGGCGGCTTCGTAGCTGTCGGTATGGCGCGCCAGCGAGGTGACGCGCGGCGGCTGGAGATCGCTGACCGCCGTGGCGCTCTCCAGCCGCTGCAGCCAGCGGTTGCAGCGCAGGTAAAGCCAGCAGAAATGGCGCAGGCGCAGCCAGAAGGCGCGATGGCGGTAGTCCGTAGGCTCTTGCGGCGCGATCTGCTGAAGCAGGCGCGCCAAACGGTATTTGTCGGTGGCGGGATCGCGCAGCTCGTCCAGCAGTTGCGTCAGCACCGGCATCAGATTGGCGGGGCGATCCGGCCAGTTCAGAAGCTTGCGGCGCAGGCTGGAGATAACGCTGGTAATGCGCAGCTGCTGGTGCAGCAGATAGTTGAGCAGGTTATTTTGCCGCCGCAGCCGGTAGTGGCTCCAGAACGCCTGAATACGCAGCAGGTTCATGGTCAGGATCTGGCCGATGACCCCTTCGTGCGAGGTGCGCATCTGGGCGGTGATCTCCGGCTGCCACAGCATGGCGGCGTGCTCCAACAGGCGTAGCTGCATGCGCCGCAGCGAGGTCAGCAGCGCTTCGCCGTCGGAGGTACTGGGCAGGATCATCATCATCAATCCGCCGCACAGAATGCCGGTGATCACTTCGCAAACCCGCGCCTGCGCGATATCGAAAATCTGCTGGGTATCGGTGACGTTGACCGTGCCGAAGGCGATGATGGCGGCGGTATAGCCCGCCAGCGCGAACGCGTAAGAGACGTTGTTTTGGTAATGGTTGGAGATATAGGTGCACAGCCCGATCCACGCGGCGATGAACAGCGTAAACAGCCAGGGATCGTTCAGACAGTGGCCGGCGATCGCCACCGACGCGGCGGCACCCATCAGGCTGCCGAAGATGCGGCCGATGCTTTTGCTGATCACGCCGCCGACGGTGGGGAAACTCACCACCGCTGCGGAGGTGAGCGCCCAAGAGGGCTCGTCGAGCTCGAGCACGAACGCCACCCACAGTGCGAGACACATCGCCAGCGAATTGCGCAGCGCATAGCGCCATTGGCCGCCGGTCGCCTTACCCCAGGGGGTGCGGCTCCACTCCAAAAAAGGCAGGTTCACACTTTAGTTCCGCTGATGAATCGAAATGGTGCAGGTGGTGCCGGCGACCAGCGTCAAATCGGCGGGCACGTTGAGCAATTTTATCCGTACCGGCACGCGCTGAGCCAAACGTACCCAGGGAACATTAGGCTTAACGTCCATTAATAGATCGTTGCTGCTGTCGACGCTCTGATCGTAAATGGCGCGGCCGATGCTCTCTACTTCCCCCTGCAGCGGCGTGTTGCCGTTATATAAAACGATGTCCGCTTTATTGCCTTCTTTTATATGCTTCAGCTTGGTTTCTTCGAAATAACCGAGTACATAAAACGAATGTACATCCACCAACGCCACCAGCGGCGTGCCGGCGTTGGCGTAGTTCCCGACCCGCGCCTGCAGATTGGTGATATAGCCGTCGGTTGGTGCGTAAATTTTGGTTTTGCTCAAATTCCATTTGGCCTGTTCCAGGTTGGCCAGGGCGGCTTTATAGGCGGCCTTCATTGCCTGAGCGGCTAAATTGGACGCGTCCAAATCTTCAGCGGAAATAACGTTACGCGGCAAACCGCGGCGGCGGGCGGCCTCGTGGTCTGCCTTGGCCAGATCGGATTGCGCTTTTGCCACCGCGGCCTCAGCATTGTCCAGCGCGATCTGGTAGGGCACCGGGTCGAGGGTAAAAATCAGACTTCCCGCAGGTACGAACTGATTGTCATTCGCGCTTATTTTCTCTAATCTTCCAGAGACTTCAGGGGTGATATTGACGAGTTCGGCGCGCACTTTTCCATCACGGGTCCATGGGGATTGCATATAATAATTCCAGAGCCACCAACCGGCGCAGACGGCAATGGCGCAGACGATCACCGTAGAAAAGTATTTTAATGTTTTATGCTGCATGGGTTACCAACTCGCTAAAATCCATAAGGAACCGCTGACGGTCAGAACGAAAATGGACAGGTCCATCAACATGGGATGCCAGATTTCACCGGAATACATCCAGTCTCTCAGCAGCTGATGAATCAGCAGCCATAAGACCAGTCCTAGTAAAAAAGCTTTAAATATAGGTGGAAAATAAAGCGATGCCCCCAGGACCAAATCGGGTAAGGGGGATGAGGTGTGTAACCATGATGTATTCACATTAACAATCCCTAAGGGTGAATATGTTGAATATTTGCATAACGATTAAACAATAGCGGCTAAAAATAGTGGCTATTTCCACAATATACATTATATACATTTGTGTTTTTAATGTGAGTTACCCAAAATAGTCTAAACTCTGGGAGGTAATGTTAGCATGCTAATTATAAGGAGGGGGAAGTGGAGTCAACATTAGGTTCAGATTTAGCACGATTAGTTCGTGTTTGGCGCGCGCTCATCGATCATCGGCTCAAGCCGTTGGAGCTGACCCAAACGCACTGGGTCACTTTGCACAATATCAATCGCTTGCCGCCGGAGCAGTCGCAAATCCAGCTGGCCAAGGCGATCGGTATCGAGCAACCATCACTGGTTCGCACGCTGGACCAACTGGAGGAGAAGGGGCTGATCACGCGCCACACCTGTGCCAACGATCGCCGCGCGAAGCGCATCAAGCTGACCGACGCGGCCGATCCGATCATCAGGGAAGTGGACAGTGTGATCACGTCGACACGCAGTGAGATTTTAAGCGGCATTACCGCCGACGAAGTGCATCTGTTGGTAGGGCTGATTGGCAAGTTAGAACAAAATATCACCGAACTGCAGAACAAATAATAATATTCTTATTTTCTACGATTACAGTTTCACAGCATCAGAAATAAAACCGGAGGCGATTGCCTCCGGTTTGCCGTTTGTCGCCGACTGACTTACAGCGGAGAGACGGTGATGGTGTCGCCCATGCGCGCCATGCGCACGCGCTGGCCTGGGCTGAACTTGGTGTCGCCCGCTTTCTGTACCACCACGATGTTCTCTTTCTGGTCGGTTTTGATTTCCAGCTCGTAGCCTGAGGTACGGCCGGCCACTTCACCGATGCTGTTGCCCGCCGCGCCGCCGGCGATGGCGCCCGCCGCGGTAGCCAGCGTGCGGCCGGTGCCGCCGCCTACGGTGTTACCCAACAGGCCGCCAATCACCGCGCCGCCGATCATCCCCAAGGCGTTGGAGCCTTCGCCGCCCTGGATTTTAACCGGACGCACGGAAACCAGCGTCCCGTAGGTGACGTTCTGCACCTGCTTGGCCTGCGAGGACGAGTAGACATCGCCGGACATGGATTCATTGGCACAGCCGGCCAGCGTAACGGCGGCGACGGCAACGACGAGAAGACGCTTGATCATACAAAACTCCTGATGGTAGTAGTCCATAACCTGGCAATGCTCTCCAGGCAAGATTCAGTGAAAATGATAGACAAAGTATGGCTGAAAGTTGACACACCGCCATGCTCCATCGCTGCACGCAGCTTAACTTTTCTCTGTTCAACCAATAATAAACCGCGGTTTACCTTTATGACAGCCTTGGCGACATTCCGTTGCCTGTTATGGCACGGTTTAACACATTACATGTGCCACAGCGGCGCCGGGAGGCGGTGTCTGGCTCACGGCCTGTAAAAAAAGCATCATAATTCATGGCGTTAATCCGGCAATTCTGGTTTATTTGTCAGGATAAAATTTGCTTACCGCGCGGGTTAGAGGATGTTGCTATGAAGTCAGGCCGCTATATAGGCGTCATGTCCGGCACCAGTCTGGACGGAATCGATGTGGTATTGGCCGCGATCGACGATCGCATGGTGGCGCAGCAGGCCAGCTATAGCCACCCGATGCCGATGGCGCTGAAAAAAGAGATTCTGGGCATGTGCCAGGGGCAGCAGACCACGTTGGCGGCCGTCGGCCGGCTGGACGCTCAACTGGGCACGCTGTTCGGCGAGGCGGTGCTCGGCTTGCTGAAGCAAACCGGCATCGACGCTGAGCAGATCACCGCCATCGGTTGCCACGGCCAGACGGTGTGGCACGAACCGGAAGGCGACGCGCGTTTCTCGATGCAGCTCGGCGATAACAACCGCATCGCCGCGCTGACCAATATCACCACCGTCGGCGATTTCCGCCGGCGCGACATGGCCTACGGCGGGCAGGGCGCGCCGCTGGTGCCAGCGTTTCATCAGGCGTTGCTGGGGCATCCCGTCGAGAGGCGCATGGTGCTGAACGTCGGCGGCATCGCCAACCTTTCTCTGCTGTTGCCCGGTACGCCGGTGCGCGGTTTCGATACCGGGCCGGGCAACATGCTGATGGACGCCTGGGTGTGGCGCCACCGTGCGCAGCCTTACGATCAGGACGGCGGCTGGGCCATGCAGGGGCGGATTTGTTTACCGCTGTTGCAGCAGATGCTGGCGGATCCTTACTTTGCGCTGCCGGCGCCGAAAAGCACCGGCCGCGAGTATTTCAATATCGCCTGGCTGGAGCGGCAGCTGGCCGGATTGCCGGCGATGGCGCCGGTCGACGTGCAGGCCACGCTCACGGAACTGACCGCCGTCAGCATCAGCGAACAGGTGCTGCTGGCCGGCGGGTGCGAGCGCCTGCTGGTGTGCGGCGGCGGGGCGCGCAACGTGCTGCTGATGGCGCGCCTGTCTGCGCTGCTGCCGGGGACGGAGGTCGGGCTGACCGACGATTTCGGCGTCAGCGGCGACGACATGGAGGCGCTGGCCTTCGCCTGGCTGGCGTTTCGCACGCTGTCCGGCCAGGCCGGCAACCTGCCTTCGGTGACCGGCGCCAGCCGTGAAACGGTGTTGGGTGGGATTTATCCGGTTTTGCCATTGGGGGCCCGTTAGCTCTGTTAGGATAGCCTGTGAAGGATTTTTCTAAGGAGCAACAGCATGAAAAAAGTCATTTTCGTCGCCGGCGCGCTGGCGCTGTCCGGCTGCAGCTACATCCTGCCGCAAAGCAGCCAGACGATGCACTACCAGTGCGGCACTACGCCGCTGACGGTGGCGCTCGACGGCAAGGCGAGCGAAGTCAGCCTGCTGATGGATGGCGAACAGCTGCATCTCAAGCAGGTGCTGGCGCTGACCGGTGCCAAATACAGCGACGGCAAATACACTTTTTGGTCGAAAGACCGTAACGCCTATCTTGAGCGCAACGGCAAGGTAGTCATGAGCGACTGCGTGTTGACGGAGTGACGGTCGGCGGCGGCGTCGGAGCGATTGAGTTCCTGGCGCCGCAGGCGCAGAATGTAACGACGGATTTTTCAGTTGGTCGATAACCCAGATGATTGAAAAGAATGAGTTTGATGTTGCGGACCTGCGCCGTGAATACACCCGAGGCGGCCTACGCCGCAACGATCTGACCGCCAATCCGCTCGAACTGTTCGAGCGTTGGCTGAAACAGGCCTGCGACGCCCGCCTGGCCGATCCTACCGCCATGTGCGTCGCGACCGTCGACGAACACGGCCAGCCTTATCAACGCATCGTGCTGCTCAAGCATTTCGATGAGCAGGGGCTGGTGTTCTACACCAACCTCGGCAGCCGCAAGGCGCAGCAGCTGGCGCACAACCCGCATATCAGCCTGCTGTTCCCCTGGCACATGCTCGATCGCCAGGTGATTTTCCTCGGCCAGGTGGAGCGTCTGTCGACCCTCGACGTGCTGAAGTATTTCAACAGTCGCCCGAAAGACAGCCAGATCGGCGCCTGGGTATCGCAGCAATCTTCGCGCATTTCCGCGCGCGGCGTGCTGGAAAGCAAATTCCTCGAGCTGAAGCAGAAGTTCCAGCAGGGCGAGGTGCCGTTGCCGAGTTTCTGGGGCGGATTCCGCGTAAAATTCGACTCCGTCGAGTTCTGGCAGGGCGGCGCCCATCGCCTGCATGACCGTTTCCTGTATCAGCGGGACGGGAATGACTGGAAAATTGACCGACTGGCACCCTGAAGACGGAAAATCCCCTCTAAGCGCTGGTGCTGACGCCGCCGGCGCTTTATTCTATGCGCTACCCTGAATTTTTTATTTCGCCACTGGGCGAAAGGCCGTGTACCGGCAAAGGTGCATTCGTTTATACATGGAGTCATTGATGGCAAGCAGCAACTTGATTAAACAACTGCAAGAGCGGGGCCTCGTTGCCCAGGTTACGGATGAGGAAGCGTTAGCGGAGCGACTGGCGCAAGGGCCAATTGCACTGTATTGCGGTTTCGATCCGACCGCTGACAGCTTGCATTTGGGCCATCTGGTTCCTCTGTTGTGCCTGAAGCGCTTCCAGCTGGCCGGCCACAAGCCGGTCGCACTGGTGGGCGGCGCCACCGGCCTCATCGGCGATCCGAGCTTCAAAGCGGCGGAGCGCAAGCTGAACACCATCGATACGGTGAACGAGTGGGTCGAGAAGATCCGCAAGCAGGTTTCTCCGTTCCTCGATTTCGACTGCGGCAGCAACAGCGCCATCGCGGCCAACAACTACGACTGGTTCGGCGGCATGAACGTGCTGACCTTCCTGCGTGACATCGGCAAGCACTTCTCCGTCAACCAGATGATCAATAAGGAAGCGGTTAAGCAGCGCCTGAATCGCGACGACTCCGGCATCTCCTTCACCGAGTTTTCCTATAACCTGCTACAGGGCTTCGATTTCTCCGAGCTGTACAACCGCCACCAGGTGGAGCTGCAGATCGGCGGTTCCGATCAGTGGGGCAACATCACCTCGGGTATCGATCTGACGCGTCGCCAGCACCAGAAGCAGGTGTTCGGTCTGACCGTGCCGTTGATCACCAAAGCAGACGGCACCAAGTTCGGCAAAACCGAAGGCGGCGCGGTCTGGCTGGCGCCGGAAAAAACCAGCCCGTACAAGTTCTACCAGTTCTGGATCAACACCGCCGATGCCGACGTTTACCGCTTCCTGAAGTTCTTCACCTTCATGAGCCTGGAAGACATCAACGCGCTGGAAGAAGAAGACAAGAACAGCGGCAAGGCGCCACGCGCCCAGTACGTGCTGGCGGAAGAAGTGACCGGCATGGTGCACGGTGCGGAAGGCCTGGCGGCCGCGAAGCGCATCACCCAGAGCCTGTTCTCCGGCGCGCTGCACGACATGACCGAAGCGGACTTCGCCCAGCTGGCGCAGGACGGCATGCCGACCATCAAACTGGATGGCGACGCCGATCTGCAGCAGGCGTTGGTGAATGCCGAACTGGTGCCGTCACGCGGCCAGGCGCGCACCATGATCGGTTCCAACGCGGTGACCATCAACGGCGAGAAGCAGTCCGATGCCGAATACCGCTTCAGCGATTCAGACCGTCTGTTCGGCCGCTACACGCTGCTGCGCCGCGGCAAGAAACACTACTGCCTGGTGGATTGGCAATAACGAATAATGACGGTAAGGGGCCCTGGCGGCCCCTTTATTTTTGGGCAGCCGCCCGGCTGCCGTATTCCGAACGAGTTCTGTCGATGAAAAACATTCTTTCTATCCAGTCGCACGTGGTGTTTGGTCACGCCGGCAACAGTGCGGCGGAGTTCCCGATGCGCCGCATGGGCGTCAACGTCTGGCCGCTAAACACGGTGCAGTTCTCCAACCATACGCAATACGGTCAGTGGACCGGCTGCGTCATGCCGGCCAGCCACCTGACCGAGATCGCGCAGGGCATTGCCAATATCGATCAGCTGAAGTGCTGTGATGCGGTGTTGAGTGGCTATATCGGTTCGCCGGAGCAGGGTGACCATATTCTGGAGATCGTGCGTCAGGTTAAGCAGGCGAACCCGAATGCCTGGTATTTCTGCGATCCGGTGATGGGGCATCCGGAAAAGGGCTGCATCGTGGCGCCGGGCGTGGCCGAGTTTCACTGCCGCCAGGCGCTGCCGTGCAGCGACATGATGGCGCCGAACCTGCTGGAATTGGAGATGCTGAGCCAGATGGCCGTCGCCGACGTGGCCGATGCGGTGCAGGCCGCCCGCGCGCTGATCGGCAAAGGGCCGCGGCTGGTGCTGGTCAAGCACCTGGCCCGCGCCGGCTATCATGCCGACTGTTTCGAAATGCTGCTGGTGACGGCGGACGAGGCCTGGCACATCAGCCGGCCGCTGGTGGACTTCGGCGCGCGTCAGCCGGTCGGCGTCGGCGATTTGACCAGCGGTCTGCTGCTGGTGGATCTGCTGAAGGGCGAGGCGCTGGATAAAGCGCTGGAGCACGTCACCGCCGCCGTGTATGAGGTGATGCTGACCACGCAGGAGATGGGCGAGTACGAACTGCAGGTGGTGGCGGCGCAGGATCGGATCGTGCAGCCGCGCAGCGAGTTCAAAGCGGTCAAACTGTAAGTGGCATTCGGCCCCGGCGACAGTCGCCGGGGCCCGATGTTTACTTCAATCCTTCGGCGTTCAGCGCCGCATCTACCGCCGGGCGCGCCGCAACGCGATCGAACCAGGCCGCCAGATGGGCGTGCTTGCGCACGTCGAACTGCAGGGCAAACGCCCAACGCAACACGGTGAACAGGTAGGCGTCAGCCACGCTGAAACGGCTTCCCAACAGGAAATGCTGCTTCGCCAGCACCGAATCCAGATAGCTGAACTGCTGCTCCAGCTTGGCGCGCGCGATGGTTTTATATTCCTCGGGCGTTTTCGGGTTGAACAGCGGGCTGAATCCTTTGTGCAGCTCGGTGGCGATGTAGTTCAGCCATTCGATCGCGTGGTAGCGCGACAGGGTGCCCGCCGCCGGGATCAGGTTGCGGTCCGGCACGCGATCCGCCAGGTATTGCACGATCGCCACGCCCTCGGTCAGCAGGCTGCCGTCATCCAGCTGCAGCGCCGGTACCTGTCCCTTGGGATTGATGGTGAGGTAATCGGCGCCGCTCTCGGTTTTCTTCTGCGCCAGGTCGACCTTCTCCGCCGTAAAATCCAGCCCTGCCTCACGCAGCACGATATGCGGGGACAGCGAACAGGCGCCGGCTTTATAGAACAGTTTCATCGGAAGCTCCTTGTTGATGACGAATGACGGGCATGCTTAACCTCTCATCGTAGTCCCATAGCGCCAAAATTACAGCGGCTTAGCTAACAAATTTAACCGATGATCGCCTCGGCGGGCTGCAGCTGCGCCAGCGTTGCGGCGATCTGCTGCTGCAGCGCCTGCGGTGCCACCTGCATCGGCGAGCGCAGCTCGTTGGCGATAAGCCCCTGCTGGGCCAGCACCGTCTTGACCGGCGCCGGATTGGGGAAGCTGAACATCTGGTGGATCATCGGCAGCAGCTCATAGAAGTTGCTGCGCGCCGCGGCCAGATCGCCGGCGGCGACCTGCTGCGTCAGCTGAACGAAGCGTTCCGGGTGAACATGGGCCGCGGCGGAAATGGCGCCGGTGCCGCCGAGGCACAGCGTGGTGAGGATCAGATTGTCTTCCCCGGTCATCACATCGATCTCGCCGTCGGCGATCAGCGCCATGGTGGCGTCAGGGTTGCCGCCGCAGTCCTTGATGGCGGCGATGCGCGGGTGGCGTGCGAGCCGGCGCAGCGTGGCCAGCTCCATGGCGATGCCGGTGCGTTGCGGAATGTTGTACAGGATCACCGGCACGGTTGAGGCGTCGGCCAGCTGGGTGAAATAGTCGATCAGGCCGCATTGCGAAGGGCGGATGTAGTAAGGCGCCGGGATCAGCACGCCGGCGATATCGCGCAGCTGAATAGCCTGCTGCATTTGCAGCGTGGCGACCATGTTATTGCCGGACAGGCCCATCACCACCTGATGGGCGGGCGCCACGTCCAGCACGGCGTCGAGCACCGCCAGCTGTTCTTCTTTGCTCAGCGCGGCGGCTTCACCGGTGGAGCCGCAGACCACCAGACCCTCGATGCCGGCGTCGAGCAGGTGCCGCGCCAGGCGTTTCACCGCCGGCAGATCGACGGCATCGTGATTGAAAGGGGTAACCATCGCCACCCAAATACCCGAAAATGAGGCCATAAAATATTCCTTCTGTGTGACCGACAGAGAAGCCAGATGAGAAAATTGAAGGCGGGGCGTTGCGTGCCATCCAGTCAGCTCATCTGACGGGACAGCTCGCCCCGGTCAAATGAGCGTCTGTTTCTTCGATTTTACCGCCGCCAAACCGCCAATAGGCAACGCAGGCGTCATCAGAATGTCAGCGTTGCGTGGGTAGGCCATAGCGGTCTCGCGAAAAGGGGAAGTGGGGTGATAATGAATAGTCTTCATCAGGCTGTCAATTTACAACAGATTGATAACATTGTTATTCATGATTCGTCGGCGGGAATGAGTTTGGCTAATAAATAAAAATCCCCGCGGCGGCGGGGAGGGTTTGGCCGGCTCAGCGCGGCGGGCGGGAGCCGATGGTGGCGGACCAGCTGAAGGTGTCGCCGCTCGGCCGGTAGCGGTTGGCCTTGCGTTCTGCACGCTCCGCCTTGGCGAGCTTCGCTCTGGCGGCCATGATGCGCGCCACCACTTCATCCTTGACCTTGTGCTGTTCGGCGTTGGTCAGTGGCCGCCCATGGCTTTTGCGCGCCTTGTCCAGTTCGGTTTTCACTTCCCGCTGTTCGCTTTCCGTCATCTCTTTCAACGTCAACTTTTTCATCTGTGCCGCCCGTTCGGTGAAGTTGACTTACAGTTTAGCGGCGTTATGTGACCGAAAATGTTATGGGCATAACGAAAATACCCGGTAAGCCGGCATTACACCTCTTCCAGCAGATCGTCGACAAAGCGCCGCATGCGTTCGGTGCGCAGTTCGGCCATGTGCCGCCCGGCGGCGGTCTGGAAGCCGTCTTGCAGTTTGAACAGCTTGGTTTCGAAGTGGTCCAGGCTGAAACGCTTGTCGTCATATTGACGATGCTCGGCCCGCGGATCGGCGGCGTCATACAGCGCGCTGCGCATGCGGCCGCCGATATAGAAGCAGCGCGCCACGCCGATAAGACCGATGGCGTCGAGGCGATCGGCATCCTGCAGGATCTTCGCCTCCAGCGTTTGCGGGGGGATGCCGGCGGAAAAACTGTGCGCTTCGATGGCGTGAGCCACCGCCGCGATATCCGCCGGCGCCCATTCCAGCCGGGTCAGCGTCAACGTGGCTTGCTCCGCCGCCATGCGCGAGGCCAAATGGCGCTGCGGCGAATTTTTTTCCACCGCGACGGCGTCGTGCAGCAGCACCGCCGCGCAGAGAATGCGCCGGTCGCCGCCTTCCAGCTTGCTGATTCGGCGGCAGTTCTTCCAGACCCGGTGCAGGTGCGCGACGTCATGCGAACCGTCGTCCGACTCGAGGGTAAGCGGCAGCAACGTTTGCGCCAGCGCCTGGTAGGGTGAGAAAGGTTGTAACAGCTCTTGCGTCAGCGAAGGTAAAGACACGTTCAGCTCCTGTTGGGGGAAATCGGTCAATCAGCATAGCCGCGCCGGATGCCGGGAGAATGACAGTAAAACGGCTATTGTTTACTAAAGTGCAACCCACTATTGTCATAACTGCGGTTTTTGCAGCGAAACAAGCAACCTAGAATAGCTGCATTCCGCCGTCTCCGCTTGGTGAGAGCCTGTGTCCGCGGAGATGGCCGGAATATCCTCATCAGCCATTGGAGAAGAGACATGCCAACCCCTCTTGAGATAGTGCGCGCAACCTATGAAGGCAGTTCCGAAGAAAACGGCCGTAATCTGCTGGCGGCGCTGGCCCCCGATGCCGAGTGGACCGAAGCCGCCGGTTTCCCCTATGCCGGTACCTATATCGGCCCGGAAAATAATATCAAGAACGTGCATCAGCGCCTGGGCAGCGAATGGCAAGGCTACCGCGCCGATGTCGACCACTTTTACGACGCCGGCGACAATGTGATCGCGCAAGGTTTTTATCACGGCACCTACCGTGCCACCGGCAAATCCTTCAGCGCCTCTTTTGCGCATATTTATACGCTGCGCGCCGGCAAAATCGTGAAGTTCGTGCAGATTGTCGACAGCGCTAAAGTGCTGGAAGCGATGCAGCCTTAATCGCCGCTGCGCTTGCCGAATTTGCGGTCGAACTCGCGCCGGTAACCCCGGGCCTTGTTGCGATCGCGGATCCACAGATAGCCGCACACCAGCGCAACCGCTCCCGAGAAGGTGACGTTGCGCATATCCCGGTCATACCAAAACACCAGCAGCGCATCCAGCGCCGCAATCAGCGCGATCCATTTATACATATGGGATTGACGCCGCGTGGCGGCGTTGAGTCGCTTTAACTGTCTGGCTTCGTCCAACACCGGCTTTTGCTGCATAGCATTTCGTTATCATCAGGCTGTTCACGCTAAATTAACAGAATTTCCCTCACCGTCGCAAAGATTAACGCGCGGTGCCATGCGGTTTTCACCGCCCCTGGCGCGGCGCAGAAAATTTGTGCGCGGGTGCTTGAATTGTCCATTGGGCGTGGTAGGTTATTTATTCGCTATTTTTGGGTTTTTATTCAATTCTCGCCGTGTCATCAAGCTGCAGCACTGGGCGGTTAACGTGTTGGGTTCGATACATGCGGCGGTTAACTTCGGCAGGAGGATGTGATGAACGATAAAACGGCACGCCCGCAGGATGTGGTTCAACAACAGCTTGACGCCTATAACGCCCGCGACATCGACGCCTTCATGGCCTGCTGGGCGGACGACGCGCAGTATTACGAACATCCCGACACGCTGCTGGCCAGCGGCAAGGCGGCGATCCGCGAACGGCATCTGGTGCGTTTCCAGGAGCCGAGTCTGTACGGCGAACGGATAAAACGCATGGCGGTGGGGAACATGGTGGTCAATCAGGAAGTGGTGACGCGCAACTTCCCGCAGGGGCGCGGCAAAATGGATGTCATCGCCATCTACGAAGTGGAACAGGGGCAGATCGCCAAAGCCTGGTTCAAGATCGGCCCCTGCGTGCCGGATGAGGGCGCGCTCTAGCCGCGCATTATTGCAACGCCATTACCGCCTCTATCTCTACGCACACCTGCGGTGAGAACAACGCGCTGACCGCCACCAATGAACAGGCCGGCAGCGCGCCATCGAAATAGTCAAACAGCACCGGGCGCACCCCCGCCAGATCGGCAATGTCGGTCAGGAACACGCTGATTTTAATCAATGCCTTGAGATTCACGCCTTCGCTGGCGGCGATGGTCGCCAGCTGTTCGAGGATCTCCTGCGTCTGTTCCGGCGCGCTCAAGCCTTGCGCGTCGGTGGCGAAGGCCGTCAATCCCGACACGTACAGGCGATCGCCGTGGCGCACCGCATGCACATAGGGGCCGCCCGGCGTAGGCAACTGCGGATAATTCGTGCGTTTTAATGATGTCATGATCAAACCCCGCGCAAGACCGGTTAATAAAATCGACAAACTTGGTTAGGATACTGAGGAAACGGCGGCCAGACGCCGCACACCGATGATATCTGAGAGTATCATCCCTCTTTATTTTATACGTCGTCTCTCACGCGAATGTGACAGTGCGGCGCAGATCGGCCACAAGGACGCATGAGACGATGAACCCGCTTTTTACTCCCTACCTGCAACGCTGGCAACTGGAACAGGACGGCAAAGCCTTCGAAACCCACAGCAGCCTGCTGATGCCGGTGCGTTACCGGGGCGAGGCGGCTATGTTGAAGATCGCTCGCGAGCAGGAAGAGCGCTTCGGCGGCCAGCTGATGTGCTGGTGGCGCGGGGAAGGCGCCGCGCAGGTGCTGGCGTGGCACGACGACGGCATTCTGCTGGAGCGCGCGCAGGGTGAAGGTTCGCTGGCGCAGCTGGTGCGTGACGGCGACGATGAGCAGGCCACGCAGATCCTTTGTCGGGCGATCGCCGCGTTGCATGCGCCGCGTGCCGCGCCGTTGCCCGAGCTGATCCCGCTGCAGGAGTGGTTCAGCTCGCTGTGGCCGGCGGCACAGGCGCACGGCGGCATGCTGCGTCTCAGCGCCACGACGGCGGCGGAGCTGCTGAGCAGCCCGCGAGAAGAAAGCGTGCTGCACGGCGATATCCACCATGACAACGTGCTGGACTTCGGCGAACGCGGCTGGCTGGCGATCGATCCCAAGCGCTTGTACGGCGAACGGGGCTTCGATTACGCCAATATCTTCTGTAATCCCAACTACGGCATCGCCACCGATCCGGCCATTTTCCAGCGGCGCGTGGAACAGGTCTGTCGCTTGGCCGGGCTGGAGCGCCGCCGCTTGCTGCAATGGATCCTGGCCTGGTCGGGGCTTTCCGCCGCCTGGTTTATGGAAGACGGGCAGGCGGCGGATATCGACTTCCGCGTGGCCGAGCTGGCGGCGCGCGCATTGGATCTCCCGCTCCCGGACGGCGATTCAGGGTTCATCCTGCCAGTAATCGAGCGAGGTTGAAGGGCGCTGCAGGTAGCGTACCTGCTCGCCGTCTGCGCTGCGCGCCATCGCCTGGTATTTGCCGGAATCCGGGTACATCACCAGCTCCGGCTGCTCGCGCGTGCTGACGGACAGGTACTTCAGCGGCGCATCGGAGGTGTTGATGATCTGGTGCGGGTATTCCGGGCCCGGCGGAATGAAGATGACATCCCCGCTGACGATCGGCAGCATTTCTCCGGCCACCCGCAGCGTACCGCTGCCTTCCAGAATGATGAACATTTCCTCCTGAGCGTAGTGAAAATGGTAGGGGCAGGAACGCATGCCCGGCGCCACGCAATCGAAGGAGGCGCCCAGCTTGTCGGCGGCGGTGCCGGTGCCGAGGCGAGCGCCGACGCTGTCATACAGCGGCGGCCGCCGATCGTGTTGCTTATCTACCCGTTCGACATTGCGTATCAAGCGCTGAGCTAACAGCGCGGCTTTCTCAGTCATAGGCTTCCTTGGTGACATTGTCACTTAAAAATTGACGATAGCCAGAGAAAATCCGTCCCAGCCCTTGCTGCCCACGGTTTGCAAGGCGGTGGCGGTCAAACGGGGTTCCTGCGCCATCATCGTGAAGAACTCGCGTACGCCTTGTACACGGGCGTCCGTACTGGCGGCGTCGGTGACTGCGCCATCGCGCACCACGTTGTCACCGATAATCACCGTGCCCGGGCGCGCGAGTTTAAGCGCCCAACGCAGGTAATCGGGGTTGCTGGGTTTGTCGGCGTCGATGAAGATGAGATCAAAGGGGGCCAGGGTGTGCAGCGTCGGCAGGTGAGTCATGGCGGGGCCGAAGCGCAGCTCAACCAGGCCGTCGAGACCGGCGCGAGTGATATTCCGGCGGGCGACGGCGGCGTGGCTTTCATCTGCTTCCAGCGTGATCAATTTGCCATCCGCCGGTAGCGCGCGCGCCAGCCAGATAGTGCTGTAGCCGCCCAACGTGCCGATTTCCAAAATGCGTTTGGCGTTCACCATGCGGGCGAACAGCTGCAGCAGTTTGCCCTGATTCGGTGCCACATCATGCGCCGGCAGCCCGGCGGCGGCGTTGGTCGCCAGCGCCTGCAACAGGGCATCATCTTGTTCTACCAGGCTGTCTGCGATATAGCGATCGACCTGGGACCATTGTTCCTTTTCTTTCATGTGGGCCTCGTGCGGAAATCGCAGTGTGCCCATCCAGTGAAGGCGTCACCGCCGTGCTTGTCAATGCACGGCGTGCGGTTGGCATTTTATGCTGCCGTTCCTCGCCGCGGCAGCGACAGCAGCAGGTGGGCGATGGCGCCGCCGACAATGCCCCAGAAGGCCGAACCGATGCCGAGCAGCGTGACGCCGGAGGCGGTGATGAGGAAGGCGATCAGCGCCGCGTCGCGCTGCTTTTCATCATGCAGGGCGCGTTGCAGGCTGCCGCCGATGGTGCCGAGCAGCGCCAGCCCGGCGATGGTGTGGATCAGGGCGACCGGCAACGCGCTGAACAGCAGGCCGATGGCGCCGCCGAACAGCCCGGCCAGCAGGTAGAAACCGCCGGCGGCCACCGCGCCCATATAGCGCCGCTGCGGATCGGGATGCACGTCCGACCCCATGCATATGGCGGCGGTGATCGCGGCGATGCACACCGAGAAGCCGCCGAACGGCGCCAGCAGCAACGCGGTCAGCGCCGTCCAGGCGATCAGCGGTGACGTAGGCACGCGGTAGCCCGCCGCCTGCAGCGTGGCGATGCCGGGAGCGTTCTGCGAAGCCATGGTCACCACGAAGAAGGGTACGCCGATGCCCAGCAGCGTCGGCCAGCTGAAGTGCGGCGCGATAAATTCCGGCATGGCGAACGCCGGCGCATGCTGCGTCAGCTGGATATTGCCCTGCAGCGCGGCGATCGCCAGCCCGGCCGCCAGCGTCAGCACGATGGCGTAGCGCGGTTGATAACGGCGGCTGAGCAGATAGGCCAGCCCCATGCCGGCGCTCAGAGGGAAATTGAGCTGCAGCGAAGCGAAGGCGTCCAGGCCGAAACGCAGCAGGATCCCCGCCAGCATCGCGGCGGAAATCGCCTGCGGAATGTAGTCCATCAGGCGGGCGAACAGCCCGGTGACGCCGCACAGCAGGATCAGACCGGAAGCGAAGATAAACACGCCGATCGCCTCGTTGATCGGCGTGCCGGGCAGGCTGGTGACCAGCAGCGCCGCACCGGGCGTCGACCAGGCGGTGAGGATCGGGGTACGGTAGTAAAGCGAGAGTCCGAGCGAGGTGACGCCCATCGCGATCCCCAGCGCGCTCAGCCAGCCGCCGATCTGCGCCGGCGTGGCGCCCGCAGCGGCGGCGGCCTGGAAAATGATCGCGGCGGAGCTGGTGTAACCCACCAGAACGGCGACAAAGCCGGCCATGATGGCGGGCAGGGTCAGATGGCGCAGGGAGAGGGCTGGGCGCATGAGTGGCTCCAATCGGTGATTGTGCGTTATAACGCACGTTGAGAAATCAGCATAGCACCGTGCGCTATAGCGTACAAGCGGGTATAATCGGGCTCGACACGCAGAGGAGAACTGGATGCAGGAACTTGCCGGCCATTTGGCACACACCCTTCGCACGCTGCGCGCGCAGCGCGGCTGGAGCCTGACGCAGGCGGCGGAATACACCGGCGTCAGCAAGGCGATGCTCGGGCAGATCGAACGCGGCGAATCCAGCCCGACGGTGGCGACGCTGTGGAAGATCGCCACCGGTTTCAACGTGGCGTTCTCCGCTTTTCTTGAGGCCTCCCCCGCGCAGCAGCAGGCGACGCTGCACCGCTACGGCGATCTGCCGGTGTACGATCAGGACAACGCCGATATGCGCGTGGTGCCGCTGTTTCCCTACGATCGTCAGCTGGGTTTCGATATGTTCGTCATCGATCTTGCGCCGGGCGCGCTCAGCGAGTCGTCGCCCCATGAGCCGGGCGTGATCGAGCATGTCATCGTGATCAGCGGCCGGTTGGAGTTGGCGATAGACGGCGAATGGCACAGCCTGGCCGCCGGCGAGGCGATGCGCTTTCAGGCCGATCGGCCGCACGCTTACCGCAACGCCAGTTCACAAACGGTGCGTATCCACGATCTGATCCACTATCCTCAATCCTGACTCAACGCGGCGGCCGTGGGCTTTGACTCCGCGCCGCCAAACGCCTACCTTGTTGAAAATGACTCTTATTTCACAGGCTGTCGCCCACGACGGGGCGGCGTTGCAGCCGACTCAAAAGGAGCTTGATTTTGCCGGTCACCAATCGACGTCAGTTCATTAAACTCAGTGCGCAAACCGCAGGAGCCGTATTCGCGATGACTTCATTACCCAACAGTATCCGCCTGGCGATGGCGGCGGAAGGCGGCGCGGCCGCCGGCGATGAATTCCTGTGGCTGGAAGAGCTGCAGGGTAAAAAAGCGCTGCAATGGGTGCAGCAGGAAAATCAGCGCACCGTGGCGCGTTTCGGCCAGGGCGAAGACTTTCAGCGCATTGAGCGCGAGGTGCTGGATATCCTCAATAAAGACACCCAAATCCCGTGGGTGAGCAAGCGCGGCGAGTACTATTACAACTTCTGGCAGGATCAGGCCAACCCGCGCGGCCTGCTGCGGCGCACCACGCTGGACGAGTACCGCAAGGCCAAACCGGCCTGGGAGACGGTGCTGGATATCGATGCGTTGGGCAAGGCGGAAGGCAAGGATTGGGTCTATCAGGGCTCGCAACCGCTGGCGCCTGAATACCGCTATTGCCTGATGCAGCTGTCGCCGGACGGCGGTGACGCCACCGAAATCCGCGAATTCGATCTGGTGGCCAAGCGCTTCGTCAAGGACGGCTTCAACGTGCCGGTGGCGAAAAGCCGGGTCTCCTGGGTCGATCGGGACACGCTGTTCATCGCCACCGATTTCGGCCCCGGATCGATGACCCAGTCCGGTTACGCGCGCATCGCCAAACGCTGGCGGCGCGGCACGCCGCTGAGCGCCGCCGAAACGCTGTACGAAGCGCAGCCCGAGGACATGGCGGTCTTCGCCTATCACGATCGCACGCCGGGCTTTGAGCGCGATTTCGTCGGCCGCAGCCTGGATTTCTATCGCCGCGACTATTTCCTGCTGATGCAGGACGGCCGGCAGAAAAAAATCGATATCCCGGCCGACGCCGAGCTGGACACGCATCGGGAATGGCTGCTGATCAAACCGAGCAGCGACTGGGAGGTGGGCGGCAAGCGTTATCCGTCCGGCGCGCTGCTGGCGGCCAACTTCGATGACTATCTGGCGGGCAAGCGCGAGCTGCAGCTGTTGTTTACCCCGACGGCGGAGCAGGCGCTGAGCGGCTACAGCGGCACCCGCGATCATCTGATCCTCAGCATCATGGATAACGTGGTCAACCGGCTGGAAGTGCTGACGCCGCAGGGCGGCAGCTGGCAACGTCGCCCGCTGGGCAACCCCGGCGCCATCAGCACCCTTTCCGCCGGCGGCATCGACGAAGAGAGCAACGCCTATTTCCTGACCGTCAGCGGGTTCCTGCAGCCGACCTCGCTGTACATGGGCAATCTCGACGGCGGTGAGGCGACGCTGCTGAAACAGGCGCCGCAGGATTTTGACGCGTCAGGCTACCAGGTGAGCCAGCATTTTGCGCGTTCCAAGGACGGCACCCGCGTGCCGTATTTCCAGATTGCCGCCAAAGATCTCAAACCGGACGGCAGCACACCGACGCTGTTGTATGGCTACGGCGGGTTTGAAGTGCCGCTGCTGCCGGGCTATCTCGGCGGCAAGGCGCCGGCCTGGTTGGAACGCGGTGGGGTGTACGTGGTGGCCAACATCCGCGGCGGCGGCGAATACGGCCCGGCCTGGCACCAGGCGGCGCTCAAGCAGAACCGCCATCGCGCCTACGAGGATTTCGCCGCCGTGGCCGAAGATCTCATCGCCCGCAAGGTGACCTCGGCGCCGCATCTGGGAGCACGCGGCGGCAGCAACGGCGGCCTGTTGGTGGGCAATATGCTGACGCTGTATCCACAGCTGTTCGGCTGCATCGTCTGCGAAGTGCCGCTGCTGGACATGCAGCGTTATACCCAGCTTTCCGCCGGCGCGTCGTGGATCGCCGAATACGGTGACCCGAGCAAGCCGGAGGAGTGGGCCTACATCAAGACCTTCTCGCCGTACCACAATATTCAGGCGCAGACGGCCTATCCGCCGGTGCTGTTCTATACCGCGACCAGCGACGATCGGGTCAACCCGGCCCACGCCCGCAAAATGGCTGCGCGCATGCAGGCGATGGGGTATCAGCAGGCCTATTTCTATGAAAATACCGAAGGTGGGCACAGCGCCGCCGCCGACAAGCAACAGGCGGCGTTCCACAGCGCGCTGGTAAGCGAATTCATGTGGGCCAACCTGAGCGGCAAACCCAAGTCAGCGTAAGCCTTTTTCTTGCAGGCATAAAAAAACACCGGGGCGTTAACCCCGGTGTTTCTATTTACGCTCAATCTGCCGGCGATCAGCGAGCCGCGCTGGCTTCCTGCGCTTTCTGATTGGCGTCTTCGGTGGTGTCCAGCGTCATGCGGTACAGCTTCGGCGCGGTCAGCATCATCAGGATAGCGATGACGGCGGTGACGATGCCGATCTGCATAAACACATGGCTGTAGATGGCCAGCGAAGCGTGCGCGTCGTTGATGTCGCTCGGGACGGCGGTCAGACCGGCAACCTTACCGGCGATCAGCGCGGCGGCGGCGGTGGTCAGGAACCAGGAGCCCATGATGAAGCCCATCAGACGCTGTGGCACCAGCTGTGCCACCATCGCCAGACCCAGGCCGGAAATCATCAGCTCGCCGATGCTCTGCAGCGCGTAGCTCAGAATCAGCCAGTTGACCGACACGATGCCCTGTTCGTTGGCGAAGCTGGCGCCCCATGGCAGCACCAGGAAGGCGCAGGAGCAGAGGATCATGCCGAAAGCGAACTTGTGCGGCATCGGCAGGCGATCGCCCATTTTGTTATACAGCGCGGCCAGAATCGGGCTGGCGAGCATGATCCAGAACGGGTTCAGCGCCTGATACTGCTCCGGCTCGAAGGCAACGCCGAAGATGCTGTGTTCCACGTTATGAATGGCGAAGAAGTTCAGCGAGGTTGGCATCTGGCTGTACAGCACGAAGAACACCACCGCTTCCAGCATCAGCAGGAAGGCGACGATCATCTTGCGGCGTGCGGCGCCGTGCAGGGCGAAGGTTTCCTTGGCGAACACCAATACGATGCCGGCGGAAACCAGGGCCAGCGCCCAGCGCGCGATCACCTGGTTGTGCAGCAGCCAGCTGGACACGGCGATCAGCGCCACGATGCCGACCAGCACCATCAGCAGTTTCGGCAGATGCAGCGGCTTGAAGTCAGGCTTGGAACCGTTTTCCTTCACCCACTTGTGGCACATCATAAAGTTGACCAGGGTGATCAGCATGCCGACCACGCTCAGGGAGAACGCCACGCTCCAGCCGTATTTTGCCGCCAGCCACGGAGTCGCCAGCATGGAGAAGAAGGAACCGATGTTCACCGACATGTAGTACATGGTGAAGGCGCCGTCGATACGCGGATCGTCTTTCTCATAGCAGGTGGACAGCAGGGAGGATGGGTTGGCCTTGAACAGGCCGCTGCCCACGGCGATGGTCGCCATACCCATGTAGACCCAGAAGATGTCGTGGCCGGAGTAGGCCACCATGGCGTAACCGGCGGCCAGCACCAGCGCGCCGAGCACGATCACGCGTTTGGCGCCCAGCACCTTGTCGCCCAGCCAGCCGCCGATGGCGACGAAGCCGTATACCAAGGCGCTGAAGGAAGAGAACAGGGTGATGGAGTCGGCTTCGCTCATGCCGAGCATCTTGACCAGATAAACCGCCATGATGCCCTGCAGGCCGTAATAGCCGAAACGCTCCCACAGTTCGATCGAGAAGATCAGATAGAACGCTTTCGGTTGTTTGAACGCGTTAAGGCTAACGCTCTCCGGGTGTTGGTTGTTTGCTGTTGACACTGGTACCTCTGTTTTTTCACAGCCCGTCTTTGGAGGACGGGAAAGTACAAAAGTTGATGCGGAACGGCATCCTTTTGCGTTGTTATAGGATGGGGACGGCGGTTAATGTTCACTATCTTTGTCAACGTGGCAAGCAGTTTGTCATATTCGGTTACATTTAACGCCCGCAGGATTATGCCGCGATGTTGCAAATGTTATGCAGTATTAACTTTCGGGTTTTAATGGTTTGCCGATTTTTTGTTTTGATTAAAAGCTATACGGATTTTAAACAGGGATATATTCTGCTGAATTGCTATTTTTTAGCGCATCAGTGTATGTACGGTTATTAATCCGTTGGAATGTTGTGTATATGGCGCGTTTTGTAAAATTATAGAAATTTAGGAAAACGGGACTGGCATTTGTGAACGTCTTGTGATCCCGAAAGCGTGACGTTCACCGCAATTTTCGACTAATTTTTCGCTTGAAAATAACACGGCACTGAGTTTTTCACTGAAAACCGCGATAACGCCGGGGTTACTGCTGCGCGATATCACATTTCCGATAAAAAAGAGGCGTTGGCGGGGGAAAGGACGCGGTGGGGTACGGTTTGTCGCACCCCACAAACTCAGGATTCCGGATAAACCTTTTCTTTATACTCGCACAGGTCTTCGATAATGCAGGAGCCGCAGCGCGGTTTGCGCGCGATGCAGGTATAGCGGCCGTGCAGGATCAGCCAGTGGTGGCAATCGACCTTGAATTCGGCGGGCACCACCTTCAACAGCTTCTCTTCCACCTGATCGACGTTCTTGCCCGGCGCGAAGTGGGTGCGATTGCACACCCGGAAGATATGGGTGTCGACGGCGATGGTCGCCCAGCCGAAGGCGGTGTTGAGCACCACGTTGGCGGTCTTGCGGCCGACGCCGGGCAACGCTTCCAGCGCGGCACGGTCTTCCGGCACTTCGCCACCGTGCAGCTCCAGCAGCATGCGGCAGGTTTTGATCACGTTTTCGGCCTTGCTGTTGAACAGGCCGATGGTCTTGATGTACTCCTTGACGCCATCAACCCCCAGCGCCAGCATGGCGGCGGGAGTGTTGGCGACCGGATAAAGCTTGGCGGTCGCCTTGTTGACGCTCACGTCGGTGGCTTGCGCAGACAGCAGCACCGCAATCAGCAGTTCAAACGGCGTGGTATACACCAGCTCGGTGGTCGGGTGCGGATTGTTGTCGCGCAGCCGGGTCAGAATTTCGAGTCGCTTCTGCTTGTTCATCAGGCCTTCTCAGCACGTCCTTGTTCCAGCAGCGGTTCCACCGCCACGGCGCGGGCTTTGCGCGCCTTCATTTTTTCGTCGATCAGATATTTGACCGCCAGCAGCAGCCCCAGGCCGATAAAGGCGCCCGGCGGCAGCATCGCCAGCAGGAAGGGGCTGTCGAAATGCACCACTTCGATGCGCAGCGACTTGGCCCAGCCGCCCAGCAACTGATCGGCGCCGTCGAACAGCGTGCCGTTGCCCAACAGTTCGCGCATTGAGCCCAGCGTCACCATCACGCCGGTAGCGCCGAGGCCGATGGCCATGCCGTCCAGCGCCGAGAGGCCGACCGGCTTCTTGGCGGCCACCGCTTCGGCGCGGCCCACCACGATGCAGTTGGTCACGATCAACGGAATAAAGATGCCGAGCGACTGATACAGGCCGAAGGCATAGGCGTTGATCAGCATCTGCACGATGCTCACCACGGCGGCGATGATCATCACGTAGATAGGAATGCGCACCTCGCTCGGCACCCAGCGGCGCACCGCGGAGATGGAGGCGTTGGTCAGCGTCAGCACCAGCGTGGTAGCCAGCCCCAGGCCGAGCGCATTGGTGACGGTGGAGGTCACCGCCAGCAGCGGACACATGCCCAGCAGTTGTACCAGGGCGGAGTTGTTTTTCCACAGCCCCTGGACGATCAATTCTTTGGCTTCACTCATTCGCTGGCTCCACACGCAGGTAAGCTTTCAAGTTTAGGCGGCAGCGTTTCCATATACAACGCCGTGCGGCGTACCGCATTGACCACCGCTCGCGGGGTGATGGTGGCGCCGGTGAACTGGTCGAACATGCCGCCGTCTTTCTTCACCGCCCAGCGCTTATCGTCCGGGCCTTCGATTTTCTTGCCGCTGAAGAAGGAAATCCAGTCGGAAATGCGCAGTTCGATTTTGTCCCCCAGCCCCGGGGTTTCGTGGTGCTCAATGACTCGGGTACCGAGCACCGTGCCGTTGAAATCGGCGCCGACCAGCAGCTTGATGGCGCCGGAGTAGCCGTCCGGCGCGGTGGTTTCCAGCGCGGCGGCGGTCGGCTGCCCGTTTTTGCGCGCCAGGTACAAGCGGTGCGGCGCGCCGTCGCCCAGCGCCGGGTCGCTGACCAGGAAGCATTCGTTCTGCATGACGTTGTCGTAGTTTTCCGGCGGCACCACCTGATCGAGCAGCGCTTTTTGTTGCAGCGCCGCCTGATGGGCGATGGTGGTTTTCGTCAGGGCGTAGACCACGGCGGTCAGGCCGGTGGTGACCGCCGCGAACACCGCCAGCGTGGTGCCGTGCTTTCTCATGGAATTCAGCATGGCGGCTCCTTAGCGATGGCCGTACACGCGCGGCTGCGTGTAGTGGTCGATTAACGGGACGGTGATGTTGGCGAGCAGCACGGCGAAGGCTACGCCGTCAGGGTAGCCGCCATAGACGCGGATCAGCCACACCAGCACGCCGATCAGCGCGCCGTAGATCAAACGGCCCTTCGGCGTAGTAGAGGCGCTGACAGGATCGGTGGCGATAAAGAACGCGCCCAGCATGCTGGCGCCGGAGAACAGGTGGATCAGCGGCGAAGCCTGATGCGCCGGATCGATCCACCAGGCCAGGCCGGAACAGAAGGCGATGGCGGCCAACATGCTGAAAGGGATCTGCCAATGGATCAGGCGGCGCGCCAGCATAAACAGGCCGCCGGCCAGGAAGCCGAGGTTGACCCACTGCCAGCCGATGCCGGCCAGGGCGCCGCCAAACAGCGGCTGCTGCAGCACCTGTTCCACGCTGTGGCCGCTGCGCAGGCCGGTTTTGAAGCCGTCGAGCGGCGTGGCCTGGCTGATGCCGTCCACGCCCATCTGCAGTTCGTGCAGCGTCGCGCCTTGCGAGGTATGGCCGCTGAAAATGGCCAGCAGCGTGTCGTGGAGCGACAGCGCGGTGGCGCGCAGCTCATCCGGCGGCAGCCAGCTGGTCATCTGTACCGGGAAGGAGATCAGCAGCACCACGTAACCGACCATTGCCGGGTTGAACGGGTTCTGCCCGAGGCCGCCGTACAGCTGCTTGGCGATGACGATGGCGAAGAAAGTACCGATGACGATCATCCACCAGGGGGCCAGCGGCGGCAGGCTGATGCCGAGCAGCAGCGCGGTGAGCAGGGCGGAGTTATCCGCCAGCCGGCTGCGCACCGGCAGCTTGCGCAGCTTGAGGATCGCGCCTTCCGCCGCCAGCGCGACGATCGCCGCCAGCGCCACTTGAATCAATACGCCGTAGCCGAAGAACCAAATCTGTGCCGCGATGCCGGGAATGCACGCCAACATGACCCACAGCATGATGCGGCTGGTGCTTTGCTGGTTGTGGGTGAAAGGCGAGCTGGCGATGTGTAAGCCTTTGGCGGCTGTGGGTGATACCGGCCTGAACTTCATAGAGTAACGATACCTTCTGCGCCGCGCCTGCGGCAGTTTCGATGCGCCGTTCTGAAGGCGCGGCAAAAATGATAGCCGAGCATTCTACCTGATTCGATGCGAGGGTAATACGCCTTAATAATAGGGGTATTCAGCTTTTCGCATTCGCGGCGATCGGGGCAATGCAATTTGATTTTTTTTTGGCCGGAAAATGGGCTAACGTGAGGAATTGTCAGTGGAACTTGTGCCGCTAGCGACCGCAAGAAACCGGGTAACTGTATGAATGAGATATGATTTTTCTCCAAGTTTTCGCACAAAATAACAACTTTCACATAATCTGTGTAGGTTACTATCGCGACATTATTGAGTTAGTGAATCCATAATAATGACAAATGAAGACATTTTTTTTATTGAAGAGCTAATTGAGTGGGTGGAGATACATCTGGAGAAGCGGCCAAACCTGGATGAAGTCGCGCGTATTTCGGGCTATTCCAAGTGGCATCTGCAGCGTAAATTCAAGCGTATTACCGGCATTCAACTCGCCACCTATATCCGTTCGCGCATCCTGACGCGCGCCGCGGTGGCGCTGCGCATCACCCGTCGCTCGATCATCGACATTTCCGATGAGCTGGGCTTCGACTCGCAGCAGACCTTTACCCGCATGTTCAAGCAGCGCTTCAACATCACCCCCAATCGCTACCGCGCGATGGAGCACTGGGATGTGAAAAACCTGATGCCACGCTTTAACTTCGAAGCCAGCTACGGCGCCGGTTATTATCCGGAGGTGAAGCGGCTGACGCTGCCCGAGATGCAGCTGGTCGGCTTCACGCGCCGGCTGGATTTCGCCTCCGAGCAGGAGCTGGAGTACTCTTCCTGCATGGCGATGAAGGACGAGATTTTCAACGACTTCTTCAAGGGGCTGCACGTCGACTGCCGGCGGATTTACAGCATCTATTCCCCCCAGGCCGGGGAAGGCGACGAGCTGTCATCCACGCTGGTGATGGCGGTCGATCCTGAACACAAAAAGGATATTCTTTCCAACCATCAGATAGACACCTTCCATTTGCCGAGCCGCGAGTTTATCTCCATCAACCATAAGGGCACGGCGAAAGAGTGTCTGCAGTTTTTCGGTTACCTGATGTCGCATGTGATGCCAGGGCTGAAGGATGAGGTGCGCGGCAGTATGGAAATGGAGATCATTCAGACCAAAGAGTGGAATCCGGAATCTAAACTGCGTCAGATTGAGGTGGATTACACCTACCTGATCTCTATCGATTAAACGGCGCCCGGCGTAGGCCCGGCGCCGCTATCGATCATTTTTCTTCCGTTTCGGCCGCCAGCGATTCTCTGGCGGCTTTCTTCGCTTTGGCGCGGGCGATAGCCGCTGCCACCGCCGCCTTTCGCGGATCTTCCTCGGCGGTCGCCGGTGCCGTTTCCGCCGGTGCAGGGGCGTCCGCCTGCTGCGCCGCTTTCTTGGCTTTGGCGCGGGCGATAGCCACCGCGACCGCCGCCTTGCGTGGGTCTTCTTCGGCTGCAGCCGGCGCCGGTTCTGCCGGTGCAGAGGCATCCGCCTGTTGCGCGGCTTTCTTGGCTTTTACGCGCGCCAGTGCCGCCGCGACCGCCGCCTTGCGCGGATCTTCTTCGGCTGCAGCCGGCGCCGTTTCCGCCGGTGCAGGGGCGTCCGCCTGCTGCGCCGCTTTCTTGGCTTTGGCGCGCGCGATAGCCGCTGCCACCGCCGCCTTGCGCGGGTCTTCCTCGGCGGTTGCCGGCGTCGTTTCCGCTGGAGCAGGAACGTCCGCCTGCTGTGCCGCTTTCTTGGCCTTTACACGCGCCAGAGCGTCAGCGACCGCGGCCTTGCGCGGGTCTTCCTCGGTGGTTGCCGGCGTCGTTTCCGCTGGAGCAGGAACGTCCGCCTGCTGCTCTGCTTTTTTGGCTTTGACGCGCGCCAGGTCGGCAGCGACCGCCGCCTTACGCGGATCGTCCTCTGTTACGGCAGGAGCAGTGCCATCTGCGGCCGGCGCTTCTTTGCGTGCTTTCACGCGGGCCAGCGCTGCGGCCACGGCGGCTTTGCGCGCGTCGTCGCCGGAAACGGCCGGTGAGGCTTGCTCTGCTTCGGCCGCCAACTGGGCTCGGCGTTCGCGCGCCTGCGCTTTACGCGCTTCGCGGGCGGCGATCATCTCGCTGTTATCCGGCTGCTGGCCGTCGACCGGCGTGACCGCCGCTTCGGCATTTTTGCTGCGCACGCGCGCCAACGCGGCCTGCACCGCGCCCTGATCGTCGTCGGTCAGTTTGACGGCGGCTTTTTTGTGCCGCTCTTCGCGCGCCAGCTTCTCGCGTTCCAGACGGGCCAGTTTGGCTTCGTAACGCGCCTTGGCCTCGGCGGTGCGCGCCGCCTCCAGATCGATAGCCTTGATCTCGGCCTTTTCCTGACGGTAGTACTGCACCAGCGGGATGTTGCTGGGGCAGACGAACGCGCAGGCGCCGCATTCGATGCAGTCGAACAGGTTATGGTTGCGCGCCTTGTCGTGCTCTTGTCCGCGGCTGAACCAGTACAGCTGCTGCGGCAGCAGCCCGGCAGGGCATGCGTCTACGCACAGGCCACAGCGGATGCAGGACTGCTCCGGCTCCTGCGGCGTCATTTCATCGACCGTCGGCGCCAGAATGCAGTTGCTGATCTTGACGATCGGCACATTCAGCGCGGGCAGGGTGAAGCCCATCAGCGGGCCGCCCATGACTACCATCTGCTGCGCCTGCGGGCGGAAACCGGCGAAGTCGAGCAGGTGCTGCACCGGCGTGCCGATGCGCGCCCACAGGTTGCCCGGGCGCTCGATAGCCTCGCCGGTCAGGGTCACCACGCGCTCAATCAGCGGTTCGCCGTCGACGATCGCTCGTTTGATGGCGAAGGCGGTGCCGACGTTCTGCATCAGCACGCCGATGGCGGAGGAGTGCTTGCCGTGCGGCACTTCCTTGCCGGTCAGGATCTTGGTCAGCTGCTTGGCGCCGCCGGACGGGTATTTGGTGGGGATAACGCGCAGCCCAATGCCGGACTGGCCGCGAAGCGCCTGCTTCAGCGCCGCGATCGCCTCCGGTTTATTGTCTTCGATGCCGATCAGCGTGACCTTGGGCTGCAGAATGTGTTGCAGGATCTGCGTGCCTTCGATGATCTGGTCGGCATGTTCCTGCATCAGGCGATCGTCGGCGGTGATGTAAGGTTCGCACTCGGCGGCGTTGAGGATCAGCGTTTCCACGCCGCTCATGCCGCCCTGCAGTTTGCTGGCGGTCGGGAAACCGGCGCCGCCCAGACCGGCGATGCCGGCCTGATGAATACGTTGAATCAGCTCTGCGGCGGGCGCCTGGCGATAGTCCGCCACCGGATCGCGCTCGCACCAGCGGTCTTCCCCGTCCGCCTCGATAATCACGCACAGTTCCGTCAGCCCGGAAGGGTGAGCGGTGATGTGCGGCGTGATGGCGCTGACGGTGCCCGAGGTTGGGGCGTGTACCGGCACGGTGCGGCCACGGCCGACGGTCAGCGGCTGGCCTTTCAACACCCGATCGCCGGCGTTGACGCACAGCTCGCCTTCCGGCCCCAGATGCTGCTGCAGCGGAATGATAAAGGTCTTGGGCAGGGGAGCGACACGCAGCGGCGCACCGCTGGACTGCGTTTTCATTTCCGGTGGATGGATCCCGCCGTCGAAATCCCAGATCCGGTCTTTTTTAAAGGCGGCGAACAGATTAAGCATATTGCTCCACGTGGATCACTTGCACCGGGATCGTCTTCATGTCCCACTTCCAGTTGGCAGTGGTGGTGGCGACCGGTCTCATTTCAATACAGTCGGTAGGGCAAGGGGCGACGCACAGATCGCAGCCGGTGCAGAGGTCGGTGATGACGGTGTGCATGGCGCGGGTGGCGCCGACGATGGCGTCCACCGGGCAGGCCTGAATGCACTTGGTACAGCCGATACAGTTGGCCTCGTCGATATAGGCCACTTTACGCTCCGGCTCGGCGGCGGCTTCGCTGCCCAGCGGCTGCGGCTCGACGTTGAGCAGCTCCGCCAGTTTCAGCATCACCTGTTCGCCGCCCGGCGCGCATTTGTTGATCATCTCGCCGTTGGCCACCGCCTCGGCGTAGGGGCGGCAACCGGGGTAGCCGCACTGGCCGCACTGGCTCTGCGGCAGGATCGCGTCGACCTGCTCGGCGACCGGATCCTCTTCCACCTCAAAACGGCGCGCGGCATAGCCCAGCACCAGTCCGAACAGCAGCCCGAGCGCGCTTAAAGCCGCGATAGCTATCCACAACGCAGTCATTAGAATTTCACCAGCCCGGTAAAGCCCATAAAGGCCAGCGACATCAGCCCGGCGGTGATCAGCGCGATCGAGGAGCCGCGGAACGGCGCCGGCACGTCGGCGACCGCCAGGCGTTCGCGAATGGCGGCGAACAGCACCATGACCAGCGAGAAACCGGCGGCGGCGCTAAAGCCGTAAACGGCGGACTGCAGGAAGTTGTAGCCGAGGTTGACGTTAAGCAACGCTACGCCCAGCACCGCGCAGTTGGTGGTGATCAACGGCAGGAAGATGCCCAGCAGGCGGTAGAGCGCCGGGCTGGTTTTGCGCACCACCATCTCGGTGAACTGCACGACGACGGCGATCACCAGAATGAAGGAGAGCGTGCGCAGATACACCAGATCCAGCGGAACCAGAATAAAGGTGTTGATCACCCAGGCGCTGACGGGGGCCAGCGTCATGACGAAGGTGGTGGCCATTCCCATGCCGATGGCGCTTTCCAGCTTCTTGGAAACGCCGAGGAACGGGCACAGGCCAAGAAACTTCACCAGAACGAAGTTGTTCACCAGTACGGTGCCGACAAACAGGAGCAGGTATTCGGTCATTGCGATGCCTAAAAAAATAAAAGCCGCCTATTATCGGGAATCGGCGGCCGGACGACAACATATGAATCGCAGGGGTATTGCCTTTTTTGGTGAAAATTTACACGAATCACCCAATAAAACGTGCTGCAAGCGCCTTTAACGTTCGGTAAAGGTCCCTTTGACCCGCTGCGAGCGCTTGATGTAAGGCACCAGCAACGCCGCCATCAGCAGCGGCCAGCCGAGGCTGCGCACCGCCACTTCTTCCGGTACCGGCGCGAAGGCGAAGGCTTTCACCGCCAGGATCACCGTGATCAGCAGCCACAGCAAGAACAGCTTGGGGAAGCGCTGCGAGCGCTGGCAAAACAGCCACAGCAGCCACAGGGTGAAGCACCACATCAAGAGCGTGGTCAGCACCGAAAAGTACCATTGCAGGGTAAACGCCTGGGCGTTGGTCAGCAGGTAGTCGCGCGACTCGGGCATAAAGATCGCCATGGCGTACAGGAGCAGCATCAGGCTGGCGCTGAGCAGGGTGACGATCAGATAGGCCATCGGGGCCAGCAACCAACCGCCGATACGAGAGTATTCAGCTTGAGACATAAAGGCTTCCTGATTGAAACGGGGATCACAGGCGGCATAGCTTAGCGGGTAATACCGGCTTCGTCATCTCTATCAACCGGATAGCCCGGCATCGCGGCGCGTGGCAGCACGTTTAGCTACTCGACGCCGTATTGAGCCTGCTTCAAATTAACATCTCATTTACTTCTTGTTCCATCCGGCCGCATGGTGTCAAATCGAAAGGTCTGTCGTGAGCCTGCAAGAGGAAATCCCATGGCTGAAAAAATTCGTGTTGGGCTGGTCGGTTACGGCTACGCCGGCAAAACCTTTCATGCGCCGCTGATCGCCGGTACGCCGGGGTTCGAGCTGGCCGCCGTCGCCAGCAGCGATGCCGGCAAAGTGCACGCCGACTGGCCGTCGATGGCGGTGGTGGGCGATGCGCAGGCGCTGTTCGCCGATCCGGCCCTCGATCTGATCGTGATTCCTACCCCCAACGATACCCATTTCCCGCTGGCGCAGCAGGCGCTGGCCGCCGGCAAGCACGTGGTGGTGGATAAACCGTTTACCGTGACATTGTCACAAGCGCAGGCGCTGCAACAGCAGGCGCAGCAGAGCGGTTTGCTGCTGTCGGTATTTCACAACCGCCGCTGGGACAGCGACTTCCTTACCCTGAAAGCGCTGCTGAATGAGGGTGCGCTGGGCGAGGTGGTCTATTTCGAGTCGCATTTCGATCGCTACCGGCCGCAGGTGCGCCAGCGCTGGCGCGAACAAGGCGGCGTCGGCAGCGGAATCTGGTACGATTTAGGGCCGCACCTGCTCGATCAGGCGCTGCAGTTATTCGGCAAGCCCGACCGGCTGTTCGTCGATTTGGGGGAGCTGCGGCCGGGCGCGCAGGCGGTGGACTATTTCCACGCGCTGCTGAGCTATGGCAATCGCCGCGTGGTGCTGCACGCCAGCATGCTGGCGGCGGCGGAGAGCCCGCGCTACGTGGTGCACGGTACCCGCGGCAGCTATATCAAATACGGCCTGGACCCGCAGGAAGACCGGCTGAAGGCCGGCGAGCGCCTGCCTCAGGCCGACTGGGGCTATGACATGCGCGACGGCGTGGTGACGCTGTCACGTGGCGATCTGCTGGCGGAGCAACCGCTGCTCAACATTCCCGGCAATTACCCGGCCTATTACGCCGCGGTGCGCGACGCGATCGCCGGCACAGGCGAAAACCCGGTGCCGGCCGCCGACGCCATTGCGGTGATGGCATTGATCGAACTGGGGTTGGAGTCGGCCCGGCTGCAGCAGGCGCTGCCGGTGGCCTGATACCGCCCGTTTCTCCAGTGGCCCGGCGCAACGTCGGGCCTTTTTACGACTTTACGTGCAAGGAAATCCGTTTCATGTCCTGGTTGCAGCGTTTGCGCATTGATAAATTTTTGCTGGTTCTGATTTTGGTGGTGATCGTCGCCTCGCTGTTCCCCTGCGAAGGCATCTGGAAAACCTTCTTTGAACACCTGACCACCGCCGCCATCGCGCTGCTGTTCTTTATGCACGGCGCCAAGCTGTCGCGCGAGGCGATCGTCGCCGGCATGAGCCACTGGAAGCTGCATCTGCTGGTGTTCCTCAGTACCTTTGCGCTGTTCCCGCTGCTTGGGCTGGCGATGAACCTGCTGGTGCCGGGCATTATGACGCCGACGGTCTATCTCGGCTTCCTCTACCTGTGCGCGCTGCCGGCCACGGTGCAATCGGCCATCGCCTTTACCTCGGCGGCGGGCGGCAACGTGGCGGCGGCGATCTGCAGCGCCTCGGCGTCGAGCATTCTCGGCGTGTTCCTGTCGCCGCTGCTGGTGGGGGCGTTGATGCATACCCAGGGCGGCAACACCGACGTGCTGCACGCCATCGGTTCAATCATTCTGCAGCTGATGGTGCCGTTCGTGGTTGGCCATCTGGCGCGGCCGCTGATCGGCAAGTGGGTCGATCGCCATCGCAAGCTGATCAACCTGACCGACCGCTCGTCGATCCTGCTGGTGGTGTACACCGCGTTCAGCGCGGCGGTGGTGGAAGGGATTTGGCACCGTATCGACGGCTGGTCGCTGCTGACCATCCTGGTGATGTCGCTGGTGCTGCTGACGGTGGTGTTGGTGATCAACACCTATGCGGCGCGCTGGCTGGGCTTCAATACCGCCGATGAGATCACCATCGTTTTCTGCGGCTCGAAAAAGAGCCTGGCGAACGGCATCCCGATGGCCAACGTGCTGTTCCCGGCTGCAGCGGTGGGCGCCATGGTGCTGCCGCTGATGATTTTCCACCAGGTGCAACTGATGGTGTGCGCGGTGCTGGCGCAGCGCTATGCGCGTAAAACCGCCAAACAGCGGGCCGAGGCGGAGGCGCTGGTGGCCAAATAAAGCACAGGCCGCTAACGGCGGCCCAGCGCGTCGAGCAGAAAGTCGGCGCGCTCGTCGGGTGAGGCGCGCGGCAGTTCCTGCAGCCGATAACCCGATCGGCGGTAGACGGCCAGCATCGCTTGGTAGGTCTGCTCGGCTTCGGCGAAAGATTGTTTTCTCTCGCTGTCCTGCGCGTAGATCGCTTGCCACGGCGGGGCGATGAACACCGTATCGGCATAGCGAAAAGCGCCGATCGCCGCGGTTAAGGGGGCGGGGATCGGCAACCCGCACAGCGTCAGGTAACCGGCGATATCCGGCAGGCCGCGATCGAAGAACCAGCATGTTGCGCCCGTCGCTTCTCGCCATGAGCGCAGCTCCCAATCCAGCATCCGCTCGGCGAAAGCCTGGCGATCGCCCCATGGCAGCGCATTGCCGCCAATACCCACCTGATCCTGAATAATCGCCCGGCCCGCCTCCTGCGAATGCGGGTAACCTCGGCGATGAAGAACGTCGATGAGCGTGCTTTTGCCCGAACCCGGGCCGCCGGTCAGCACGATGCGGCGTAGTTTGTCAGACATACGGAATTCCTCTCTTGCGGCAGAGCTATGGGTGAAAACAGCGATAAAGACGAGCAGGCGGAAGAAAATGGGGGGTGAGAAGAAGGCGCCGTTTGGCGCCTTGGGGAGATTTAACCCTGAACTTTGGCGCGCAGCGCCTGTTTTTCCTGCTCGCTGAGGAAGGCCAGCTTCAGGCCGTTTTCCTGTGCGGTGCGGATTTCCTCCGGCGTCAGCCCGGCCTGCGGCGCGGCGACGCGGTATTCGTGCTCGATCTTGATGCCCTGAACCGCCGGATCGTCGGTGTTGATCGATGCCAGCACGCCGTGGCGCAGGAAGGTGGCCAGCGGATGCTGCGCCAGCGAAGGCACGGTGCTGGTCTGGATGTTGGAGGTCAGGCAGGATTCGATGCCGATGCCGTGTTCCGCCAGGAAGTCCATCAGCGCCGGATCTTCGACCGCTTTCACCCCGTGGCCGATACGCTCGGCGCCCAGTTCGCGGATCGCCTGCCAAATGCTTTCCGGGCCGGCGGCTTCGCCCGCGTGCACGGTGATGCGCAGGCCGGCGTCGCGGGCGCGGTTGAAGTGGCTGAGGAACAGGCTGCCGGGGAAGCCCAGCTCATCGCCCGCCAAATCCAGCGCGGTAATGCCGTCGCGGTGCGCCAGCAATCCTTCCAGTTCCTGCAGACAGGCGGCCTCGCCGAAGGTGCGGCTCATGATGCCGATCAGGCGAATGTCGATGTCACGATCGCGGCAGCCCGAACGGATCCCGTCGATCACCGCTTCCACCACGCCGGCGACCGGCAGCTGGTGCTTCATCGCCATGTAGTAAGGGGAAAAACGCAGCTCGGCGTAGTGCAGGCCGGCGTTGGCGGCGTCCTCGACGTTTTCGTAGGCCACGCGGCGGCAGGCGTCCAGATCGCCCAGCACCGCTACGCCCCAGTCCAGTTTCTGCAGGAAGCTGACCAGATCCGGTTCGGCGTGGGTGATCTGCACGTGCGGGCGCAGGCTCTCCAAATCGTTGGCCGGCAGGGCGAGATTGAACTGGCGACCGAGGTCGAGAATGGTCTGCGCGCGGATGTTGCCGTCAAGATGGCGGTGAATGTCGGTAAGCGGTAGGCGGGGATCGATCATGCTGGGCACTCGCTAGTTTATCGTAGGTAAAGTGCAGAACAGTATAAAAACAAATGAATGAAACTTGCCATCTCGTTGCATAAAAAAGTGACTTGCATCACAAATAATGCGAGGTATGTCGCATTATCGCCGTGAATCAGGCTTTCAACACGCTGACGCCCGCCTGCTGCAACGGCGCGATCAATGCGTCGTCGGTGGCGCGTTCAACGATGATGGTATGCGCCAGCGTAATGTCACCGATCGCATACTGCGAGGCGGCGTTAAGCTTGGCGGCGGAAGCCAGCACCACGGTTTCCGCCGCGCGGGCCGCCAGCGCCCGCTTGATGTAGGCCTCTTCCAGATCGCCGGTGCTCAGCCCTGCAGTGGGGTGCACGCCGGTCACGCCCATAAAATAGAGATCGGCGCGAATATGCGACATCGCCTCCACCGCGGCGGCGCCGACGCTGACGATCGAATGCTTGTACAGCCGGCCGCCGATCAGGATCACCTCCACCGTGGGGTGATCGACCAGGCCCACGGCGACGCTGGGGCTGTGGGTGACGATGGTGGCGTTCAGGTTGAGCGGCAGCTGCCGGACCAGTTCTGCAGAGGTGGTGCCACCGTCGATAATCACTACCTGGCCGGGGGCGATCAGCGCCGCTGCGGCTTTGGCGATCGCGCGTTTGGCGCCGGATTCCAACTGATTGCGCTCGGCGAAGCTGGCAATGGCAGAGGAAACCGGCAGGGCGCCGCCATGTACCCGCTGCAGCAACCCCTCGGCGTCAAGTTCGCGCAGATCGCGCCGGACAGTATCTTCCGACAACCCAAACATTTCGCTGAGCTGCTTGGCCAACACCTGGCCGTCCTGGGCCAGTTTTTCCAGGATGATCTTCTTGCGCTGGCTGGTCAACATGGCCATTTTCCTCTCAAAATTGGGTTGCACGAAATTCCTTGATCATACACGAAATTGCACGATAGTATCAATTTCCTTCCTCTGGCGGAGTAAACCGATGATAGCCACCAAAGACAGGGTTCGCATTGTCGAAACCCGGGTGTTGTCCGATGACTGGTACCTGCTGAAAAAAACCACCTTTGAGTTTCTGCGGCGCGATGGCGTTTGGCAGCGACAAAGCCGTGAGACCTACGATCGCGGCGACGGCGCGGTGATTTTGCTGTTCAACCGGCAGGCGCAAACGGTGATCCTGACGCGCCAGTTCCGTTTTCCGGTCTTCGTCAACGGCCATGACGGCATGTTGATTGAGGCCGCCGCCGGCTTGCTGGACAACGCGTCGCCGGAGGCGCGCATCCGCGCCGAAGCGGAAGAGGAAACCGGCTATTTCGTGCAGAGCGTGGAAAAGGTGTTCGAAGCCTACATGAGCCCAGGCTCGGTCACCGAGAAGCTGCACTTTTTCGTCGGCGAATATCAGGCGGGCGACCGCATCAACGAGGGCGGCGGGGTGGCGGCGGAGGGGGAAGATCTGGAGGTGCTCGAGCTGCCGCTGGCGCAAGCCCTGCAGGCGGTTCGCCAGGGCACGATCGTTGACGCCAAGACCATCATGCTGCTGCAGTTTGTCGCCTTGAACCGGACATTGGAGGAAGAACGATGAAAGCCCAACAAATCCTGATCGCCGGCCCCTATCGCAGCGGCACCGATGGCGATCCGCAGCGTATCGCCGCCAATCTGGCGCGCCTGGAACAGGCGGCGCTGGCGGTTTACCAGCGGGGGCACGTGCCGGTGATCGGAGAGTGGCTGGCGCTGCCTTTGGCGGCGGCGGCGGGTTCCACTCAGGTTGGCGATGCGGTGAGTGAGGCGTTTCTTTACCCGGTGGCGCATCGGCTGATTGCGCAGTGTCAGGCGGTGTATCGCATCGAAGGGGCGTCTGCGGGAGCCGATAACGACGTGCGGTTGGCCAACGAGTGGGGCCTGACGGTCTATCGCCGCCTGGAGGACATTCCGCCTGTTCAGGGGTAATCGAGGGGCGGGCAGAGGCTCGCCCCCTCGCGCTATTGCTCGCCCAGCACCAACCGCAATCCGGCGATCAGCTTGTCCATGCCGGCCTCCAACTTGCTGCGCGGGCAGCCGACGTTGAGGCGCAGGAACCCGCGACCTTCCTCGCCGTAGGTAAAGCCCGGCATGATCGCCACCTTTTCGCGCTCGATCAGCACCTGCTGCAGCGCCCGATCGTCAACGGCCAACGGCCGCAGATCGATCCAGGCCAGGTAGGTGGCCTGCGGCGGGCGCCAGCCCAGCGCCGGAAACGCCTGCTCCAACCGCTCGGCGACGTAGGTCAGATTATCCTGCAGATAGTCGCGCAGGGAATCCAACCAGGGTTCGCCGTGGCGATAGGCGGCCACGTGCGCGGCGACCGCCAGCACCGCCGGCGAGGAGAGGCCGTCGCGGGCTTTGAGCTGCTGGAAGTAGGCTTCGCGGCTGGCGTCGTCGCTGATGAAGCCGTAGGCGCCGGTCAGCGCCGGGATATTGAAACTCTTGGAGCCGGAGGTCAGCAGGGCCCAGCCGCCGGTCGCCACCTGGCTCCACGGCGTATGGCGGTGTTCCCCCCAGACCATGTCCATGTGGATCTCATCGCTGATGACGCGCACGTCGTGGCGCTCGCACAGTTCGGCCATCTGCTGCAGCTCGTCGCGGCGCCACACTTTGCCGGTGGGGTTATGCGGGCTGCACAGCAGCAGGATCTTGGTCTGCGGCCGCGCCAGCAAGGCCTCAAGGTGCGCCATGTCGCAGCGCCAGTCGTAGCCGGCTTTTTGCAGCGGGCAGGCCAACAGCTGGCGCTGGTTGGCGAGGATCACCTTGTAGAAGGCGTCGTAGGCCGGAGTATGGGTCACCACGTAGTCGCCCGGTACGGACCATTGGCGGATCAGCTGCGCCGCCATGTAGATAACGGAAGGGCCGTACACCGCCGTTGCGGTGTCGATGGCGGCGTTGAAACGTTGCTGATACCAGTGGCGCAGCGCGCCGAGAAAATCCTCGTGCTGCCAGCGGCTGTAGCCCAGCACGCCGTGCTGCAGGCGCTGCTGCAACGCCTCGAGAATGCACGGCGCGGTGGCGAAATCCATATCGGAGATGGTGAACGGCAGCAGATCGGCGCTGCCGAAGCGATCGGCGATATAGTCCCACTGGGTGCACCAGGTGCCGTGGCGGTCGATCGGGGTGGCGAAATCAAACATGGGTGGCTCCCTGCAGCGCCGCGGCAGGTTGCGCCGTGGCTATCAGTGAGTCTAATTCATCCTTCACCGATTGCACCTGTGGGCCGATCACCACCTGCAGATTATGCTCGTTGAGATGCACTACGCCGATGGCGCGGTTGGCCTTCAGCGCCGCGTCGTCCACCCGGCTCATGTCGTTGACCGACAGGCGCAGGCGGGTGATGCAGTTGTCCAGCGTGATGATGTTGTCCGGGCCGCCGAGCGCCGCCAAAATCGCCGGCACGTTGTAGCCGGATTTGCCCACCGCGCCGGCCGGCGCGCTCTGGCTGACGGCGCTGTCGCTTTCGCGGCCCGGCGTTTTGATGTTAAAGCGCTGGATGGCGAAGCGGAAAATGGCGTAATAGCCGACAAACCAGACGGCGGCCACCACCGGCACCAGATACCACTTGGTGGCGGTGCCGTGCAGAATGCCGAACACCACGAAGTCGATGATATTGCCGTCGGTGTTGCCGATGGTCACGCCCAGCAGCGCCATCACGGTAAAGCCCAACCCGGTGAGCAGCGCGTGGATCAGGTAGAGGAACGGCGCGACGAACAGGAACAGGAACTCGATCGGCTCGGTGGTGCCGCCGACCACACAGGCCACCACGCCGGAAATCAACAGCCCTTTGATTTTATGGCGGTTCTCAGGTTTAGCGCAGTGATACATCGCCAGCGCCGCGCCCGGCAGCCCGCCGAGGAACGCCGGCATTTTACCCTGCGAAAGGAAGCGAGTGGCGCTCTCGGCGAAGCCGGTGGTGGTTGGGCAGGAGAGCTGCGCCTGGAAGATGGTCAGGGCGCCGCTGACGCTGTGGCCGCACACTTCCATCGTGCCGCCCGCCTCGGTAAAGCGGATCAGCGCCACCAGTATGTGCTGCAGGCCGAACGGCAGCAGCAAGCGTTCGCCGGTGCCGAACAGCATCGGGCCAAAGGCGCCGGCGCTGTTGATCACCCAGCCCAGCCCGGTGATGCCGGCGGCGAACCACGGCCAGATCAGCGGGATCACCAGGCCGCACAGGCCCAGCACCACGGTGGTGACGATCGGCACGAAGCGCGTGCCGCCGAAGAACGCCAGCGCGTCCGGCAGGCGGATGGTGTGGAAACGTTCATGCAGGCGATAGACGATGATGCCGACGATCACCGCGCCGAGGATGCCGGTATCGATCGACTGAATGCCGAGAATGTTCTGGATGTTGTTGGCTTTCAGCACCAGCGGATCGCTGGTGGGCAGCACGCCGGCGGCGGTCAGGTAGAAATTGGTGCCCAAATTCAGCACGGCGAAGCCGACGAAGCCGGAGAAGGCGGCGACGCCCTTGTTTTCGCGCGCCATGCCCAGCGGAATGGCGATGGCGAACATCACCGGCAGGAAGCTGAAGGCGAAGGAACCGACCTTGCTCATCCAGGTAAAGATCAGCTGGAAGATCGGGTGGCCGATAAACGGCATCAGGGTGATCACGTCGCGGCTGCTCAGCGAGCTGCCGATCCCCAGCATGATGCCGCAGAAAGAGAGCAAGGCGACGGGCAACATGAAGGTTTTGCCCAGGCTCTGGAAGAACTCCCAGAGGGTGATTTTTGGTTTGTTGGCTGCTGACATAACCGACTTCTCCTGGCGAAAAGACGAGCAAAAAGGGGACTTCTGATTAGGTAAAAAGAAGATAAAACGTTTTACCTAGCAAAAATGCGCCGCCAATCACAAATCTGCCGCCCGGTTTTTGGCGACAATGCGGCAGGCAGTAAAACGTTTTACTGAGCTAACGGATTCGGTATACCCTTGATCATTACGGCGGGTTGCCCAGGAACGGGTTCGCAGAGACTATGAGCATCAAAAAAATCACCATCACCGATGTGGCGCAGCAGGCGGGCGTGTCGGTCACCACGGTTTCCCTGGTGTTGAGCGGCAAGGGGCGCATTTCGCCGACCACCGTCGAGAAGGTCAATCAGGCGATAGAGCAGCTGGGCTATGTACGCAATCGCCAGGCGGCGACGCTGCGCGGCGGGGAGTCTGGGGTGATTGGCCTTATTCTGCGCGACATCTGCGAACCCTTCTATGCCGAAATGACCGCCGGGCTGAGCGAAGCGCTGGAGGCGCACGACAAGCTGCTGTTTTTAACGCAGAGCGGGCGCGACGGCCAGGGCCTGCAGCGGGCGTTTGACGCGCTGCTGGCGCAGGGCGTCGACGGCATCGTGCTGGCGGGCGGCATTCGCGCGGCGGCGGGCCTGAAGGAGAAGGCGGCCGAGCAGGGCGTACCGCTGGTCTGCGTGGCGCGCTCCAGCGGTCTCGATGGCGTGGACGTGGTGCGGCCGGACAACATGCAGGCCGCCAAGCTAGCCACCGAATTTTTGATCAAGCGCGGCCACAGCCAAATCGCCTACCTCGGCGGCCAGAGCGATTCATTGACGCGCGCCGAGCGGCTGGGCGGCTTTTGCGCCACCCTGGTGCAGTACGGCCTGCCGTTTCGCAGCGAATGGATCGTCGAGTGCGATTGCCGGCAGCGCCAGGCGGCGGAAGCGGCGGAGCAACTGCTGCGCCATTACCCGAACATTACCGCCATCGTCTGCCACAAGGCGTCGGTGGCGCTCGGCGCCTATTTTGGCCTGGCGCGCAGCGGCCGCAGCATCGGTTCGGATGGGGTAGACGCCTACTACGGGCGGCAGGTGGCGCTGATCGGCTTCGGTGACGTGCCGGAGGCCGAACTGACCGAGCCGCCGCTGACCTTCGTCTCCAGCTCGGCGCGGGAAGTGGGGCGCAGCGCCGCCGCGCGCCTGCTGCAGCGCATCGGTGACGCCGACCTGCCGGCGCAGAACGTCATTCTGCCGCCGACGCTGATCCGGCGCGGTTCCGCCTAGCCCTGCCGCTGTTCCTCTTCCGCCTCCCGGCGGATCCAGCCGATAAAGGTTTTCATCGCCGGCGTCAGATCCCGCGATTTCAAATGGGTCAGCCAATAGGCGCCGAGCGCGGTCTCGGCGGCAAACGGCCGCTGCAGCGCGCCGGCGGCCAGTTCGCGGCGGAACATGCTGACCGGCGCCAGCGCCACGCCGTCGCACTGGATAGCGCCTTCCACCATCAGCCTTGACGAGTCGAACACCGGGCCGTTGATCCGCCACGGCGTCACCTGTGCCGCCGCGAACCAGCGCTCCCATTCATCCTTGCGGTAGGTGCGCATCAGCTGCTCGTGCTGCAGATCCTGCGGCGTGCGCAGGCGCGCGGCGACCGCCGGCGGGCAGAGCACCGTCAGCGGCGCGTCGAACAGCTTGATATTGCAGGTGGCGGGCCAGAGCCCTTCGCCGAAGCGGATGGCGAAATCCATGCCGTCGGCCGACAGATTGACCAGGTTGTTGTGGGTGAGCACCCGCAGATCGATAAACGGGTGCGCCGTGCGGAACGCCGCCAGCCGCGGCATCAGCCAGCCGACGGCGAAGGTGCCGACCACCGCCACCGTCAGCACCTCGTGGAAATGCCCGCCTTCGAACTGCTGCAGCACCGCCTCGATACGGTCGAAGGCGTCGCTCAATACCGGCAGCAGCGCCTGGCCCTCTTCGGTCAGATCCAGCCCGCGCGGCAGGCGGCGGAACAGCTGAATGCCCAGCTGTTCTTCCAGCATGCGCACCTGCTGGCTGACGGCGGCCTGGGTGACGCGCAGCTCCAGACCGGCGCGGGTGAAGTTCAGGTGACGAGCGGAGGATTCGAACGCCCGCAGGGCGTTGAGGGGAAGTCGATTGCGCATTGTCGATAGCCATAAGTTTTTCTTTATGCTGGCTGAAATTATTATCGCTTGTCAACCCGGCGGCAAAATCCGATATTTGGCGCGGCTGCTCAGAGTGTCACGGCAGCCGTAAAGGAATGACATCATCAATCAGGGAAAGCGCCGTATATAACGCCAATAAAAACTTTTGGCCGCGGCCGATGCCCTGCAACCTAAGAGCTTCTATCATGACGAAAATGAACCGCCTGGCGGCCGCGCTGATCGCCGCACTGATCCTGCCGACCGCGCACGCCGCACAGCAGCAGGATATCGACGCCGTTATTCAGCCGCTGATGAAAAAATACGGCGTGCCGGGCATGGCGATCGCCGTGTCGGTCGACGGCAAACAGCAGATTTACCCGTATGGCGTCGCCTCGAAGCAGACCGGTAAACCGATCACCGAGCAGACGCTGTTTGAAGTGGGCTCGCTGAGCAAAACCTTCACCGCGACGCTGGCGGTCTATGCGCAGCAGCAGGGCAAACTGTCGTTTAAAGACCCGGCCAGCCACTATCTGCCCGAGCTGCGCGGCAGCGCCTTCGACGGCGTCAGCCTGCTGAATCTGGCGACCCACACCTCCGGCCTGCCGCTGTTTGTGCCGGACGACGTGACCAACAACGCCCAGCTGATGGCCTATTACCGGGCCTGGCAGCCGAAGCACCCGGCGGGCAGCTACCGCGTCTATTCCAACCTCGGCATCGGCATGCTGGGCATGATCGCCGCCAAGAGCCTCGACCAGCCGTTTATCCAGGCGATGGAACAGGGGATGCTGCCGGCATTGGGCATGAGCCACACCTACGTGCAGGTGCCGGCGGCGCAGATGGCCAACTATGCGCAGGGTTACAGCAAGGACGATAAGCCGGTGCGGGTCAACCCCGGCCCGCTGGACGCCGAGTCTTACGGCATCAAGTCCAACGCCCGCGATCTGATTCGCTATCTGGATGCCAACCTGCAGCAGGTGAAGGTAGCGCAGCCGTGGCGCGACGCGCTGGCCGCGACGCACGTCGGTTATTACAAGGCGGGCGCGTTCACGCAGGATCTGATGTGGGAGAACTACCCGTATCCGGTGAAACTGTCGCGTTTGATTGAAGGCAACAACGCCGGGATGATCATGAACGGCACGCCGGCCACCGCCATCACGCCGCCGCAGCCGGAATTGCGCGCCGGCTGGTATAACAAAACCGGCTCCACCGGCGGTTTCTCCACCTACGCGGTATTTATCCCGGCGAAGAATATCGCCGTGGTGATGCTGGCCAACAAGTGGTTCCCGAACGACGATCGCGTCGAAGCGGCTTACCACATCATCCAGGCGCTGGAGAAGCGCTGACGGTCAGGGGCGCCGGCGAGGCGCCCCTACCACCGGTGCTGCCGTTCACGCCGCTCGCGCATGAAATCGATAAAGGCGCGCAGCTTGAGCGGCAGATGCTTGCCGGCGGGAAAGTAGATGAAAAAGCCCGACGCTTCGCTGGCGTAACCCGGCAGCACTTCCACCAGTTGCCCCTGCGCCAGCTCCTGCAACACCGTGCCCTGAAAACGCTGTGCGATACCCAGGCCCGCCAACGCGGCATCTTTGATCAGCCGATCTTCGTTAAAAATCAAACTGCCGCTGACGTCCAGCGCGCGTTCATCGTCGCCCAGGCTAAAATACCAGGGTTCCAGTTTGCCGCTGCCGGGGAAACGGTAGCGCAGGCAGTGGTGAGCAGGCAGATCGTCCGGCGTGGCCGGAACGCCGCAACGCGCCAGATAGTCGGGAGAGGCGACCAGCACCCGGCGCTGGCCGTTGTCGATCGGCACGGCGATCATGTCTTTTTGCAGCATGGCGTGCATGCGAATGCCGGCATCGAAACTGCCCAGCACCAGATCGGAAAAGCGGTCTTCGGTAAACAGCTCCAGCTGCACGTCGGGATAGCGCCGTTGAAATTCCGCCAGGTGCGGCATCACCAGCAGCGAGGCGGCCAGCTGCGGCAGCGTGATGCGCAGCAGGCCCGCCGGCTGTGCGCCCAGGGCGCGCACGTCGTCCGCCGCCACGTCGATCTGGCTCATCGCCGGCGACACCTTCTGATAGAACAACCTGCCCTCGTCGCTGAGGCGCACCGAGCGGCTGGTGCGGTGAAATAGCCGCACTCCCAGCTGATTCTCCAGCGCCTGAATGTTTTGCGACACCGCCGGCGGCGTGACGCCGAGCTGGCTGGCCGCGCGGGTAAAGTTGCCCAGGCGTGCGACGGCTTCGAAATAGGGCAGCAGCTGCAGGAGTGAACTCATCTATCAATAACCTGTGCTTAATGATTCATTAAATTATGCCTTATTTTAATTTATGACGAACCTTTTAGACTGATTTTACTTTCCATTCGCGAGATGAAAATCATGTCGGCAGAACAACGGGCGTTAACAGAACGGATCGCGGCGATCGATCAACAGGCGATGGCCGAAGGGCGCATCGTGGGTAGCGTGGTGCTGGTGGCGCGGCAGGGCGAGATTTGTTACGCCGGGGCGGCCGGCTATGCCGATCGCGAAGCGCGGCGGCCGATGCGGCGAGAAACGCAGTTCCGGCTGTCGTCGGTCTCCAAACCCTATACCACGCTGGCGGCGCTGCGCCTAATCGAACAGGGCAAGCTGAGCCTGGACGACGCGGTCAGCGAGTGGCTGCCGTGGTTTACTCCGGCGCTCGCCGACGGCCGGCGCCCGACGATCAAGATTCGTCATTTGCTGAGCCATACCGCGGGGCTGGACTACCGGCTGAACCAACCACCGGCGGGCGTTTATCATCAGTTGGGGATCCAGGACGGCGTGGAGCTGTCGACGCTGACGCTGGAGCAAAACCTGCGGCTGCTGGCGCAGGCGCCGTTGCTGCCGGCGCCGGGGGAGCGCTTCAACTATTCGCTGGCGATCGACGTGCTTGGTGCGGTGCTGGAACGGGTGACGGGCATGCCGCTGCCGCAGCTGTTTGTCGAATGGGTGGCGCAGCCGCTGGGGCTAGGCAATACCGCGTTCCATGCGACGGACGCCGCGAACCTGGCGACGCCGTATTACAACACCCCGCAAGGGCCGCAGCGCATGCATGAAGGCCTGCGGGTGGCGCTGCCGAAGGAGATGGCGGGGGGCGAGGTGCTGTTTTCACCCGCGCGGGCGCTCAACGCCGGGGCCTATCCTTCCGGCGGCGCAGGCATGGTCGGCGATGCCGACGACGTGCTGAAGCTGGTGGAGGCATTGCGCAGCGGCGGGCAGGGCATTTTGCAGCCGGACACGGTGGCGTTGCTGCGCAGCCCGCACGTGGGCGCGCAGGCGCAAACGCAAGGGCCGGGCTGGGGATTCGGTTTTGGCGGGGCGCTGCTGGTGGACGCAGAAGCGGCGCAGACGCCGCAGCATGCCGGCACGCTGACCTGGGGCGGGGTTTACGGCCACAGCTGGTTCTTTGATCCACAGGCGCAGCTGAGCGTAGTGATACTGACCAACACCGCGTTTGAGGGCATGTGCGGCCGCTATCCGCAGCAGATCCGCGATGCGGTTTACGCGACGTAAATAAAAAGGGCCCCATTGGGGCCCTTGATCAGGCTTTCAAACGCTTACTGCGCCGGTGCCGGAGCAGGTTGTGCATCCTGCGCCGGTTCGCCGTCTTCCGCCGGGGCGCCCAGCAGGCCGAACTGGCTGATGAACTCCTGCAGCGATATTTTGTTGCCGTTCAGGTCAACCTGATTGTCGGCATAGTGGAACGTGCTCGCGATCACGCCGTCTTTCTGGGTGGTCAGCTTGAACATCTGGCCCATGGCCGCCAGGCCCTGCACTTGCTGCTGCGCCAGTTTCTGCGCGTCTTCCTCGTTGTAACCCTGCAACAGCGCGGTTTTCGCGGTCACTTCGGTAGCCATCGCTTCCGGAATGGTCAGGTTGATATCCAGCTTTTTAACCGCCTGCGCGATCAGCTGATCCGGCGATTGTGCCGGGGAAGCGGCCTTGCTCGGATCGGTCAGCGCCAGATCCAGCGTGAAGGTGCTCTCGCCCTTGCTGTTTTTCCAGCTCAGCGGTGCGATGCTGAGGCTCGGGTTGCCTTTCAGCAGCAGCGGCAGGTTCTTTTGCAGCAGTTCGGCGTTTTGCTGCTCATACACGGCCGGATCCAGGTTCTCGCCCTGTTGCAGCAGCGCCATGGTCTGGCGGTTGTAGCTGTCGGCGAAGTCTTTCAGCGCCTTGCCGTCGACGTTGTCGATTTTCAGCGCCAGCTTGCCGGCGCCGAAGTCGTTGCCCTGCACCTTGAGCGCGTCCATGGTGTAGTCGAGCTGGCCGCCGATGTTGCTGCTGCCTTGCTCGCCGAACTTGCTCACCAGGTTGAAACCGTCCAACGCCACGGTATCTTTACCGTCGATCGTCAGTTTGAACTGCTTCAGCGTCATCGTCTGATCGCCGAGCTTCACGCCGAACTTGCTCTCGTTGCTGTTGCCTTTCAGGTTGAAGCCCTGGAAGGTGATCTGCTCGTTTTGACCGAATTCGTTCGGGCTGGCGAACACGATATTGTCGCTATTGGCGTCCAGCACGAATTTTTTCAGATCGCTGGACACGTCAGCGTTAATGGTGGCGCCGCTGAATTTCAGCGAAGACTTATCTTTTTGGTAGTCCAGCGGGATGATGTCGATGGCAGACGAGGTGTCCCCGCTGTAAGAGATGCGCGAATCGGCGGTAAACAGCGATTTGCCTTTGGTGGTGTCAAACAGACCTTTCACCGCCGGGGTATTTTCCAGCTCGGTATGCACCGACGCCATGCTCGGCAGCAGATTGAATTTTTTCAGCTGGGCGAAGGGGAACGGGCCGTGATCGATGGTTTCCAGGAACGCCACTTCTTCACCGGCTTTCAGCGCCGCGTTTTCACTGGTATCCGTGCCGTCGGAACGCAGCACATAACGCACTTTACTGCTGAACAGGCCGCGCTGGTAATTTTCATAGCTCAGCTTCACGCCGGCTTTCGGCAGGTAAGCTTTCAGCTGGCCGTTGGCGTTGTCGACGACTTCGCCCATGTGCTGCTCGATCAGTTTCCCGGTGTACCAGGATGCCCCGGTCCATGCTGCGCCAAGAACCACAATGACGCTGACAGCGACTAACGATTTTTTCATAGCTCTGTTTCATCCTTTTTTCTTATCACCCTCCGTTGCGCGGGAGGGGCAAATAGGGGCCGACAAACAACGCCCGCAGGCGTTTAATTGTGGGGGTAGCTCTCGCTTTCAGCAAGCAATTTGCTGAAATTTATCAACGGTTAGGTCAGCTGGTTATAAACCCTGGCGATGCGGCCGCTGCCGCTGACGTTGACCGGGGATTCGAAAGCCCCGATAAAGCAGGATTCGCCCGGTTTGAGCGTCAGGCGCTGCCCGGATTTTTCCAGCGTCGCTTCGCCGGCGACGCAGAACACGATGGCCGCGCTTCGCTGCGCCAGCGCCTGCGGTGCGGCGGTCAAATCGTGCAGCGAGAAGGCGAAATCCTCCACCGGGATCGGGAAGAACAGCTCGTTGCCGCGTTGCTCCGGCTGGGTCAGCAGGCCGGACGCCGGCTGTGGGCGGAACTGCAGGTTGGCCAGCAGCTCAGGCACGTCGATGAATTTCGGCGTCAGGCCCGCGCGCAGCACGTTATCCGAGTTGGCCATCACCTCCAGCGCCACCCCTTTCAGGTAGGCGTGCGGCGTTTCCGCGTACAGGAACATCGCTTCGCCCGGCGCGAGCTGCACCACGTTCAGCAGCAGCGGTGAGAACAGGCCGCTGTCGTCCGGATAAAAGCCGGCGATAAAGCGCACGGTATCCCAGGGCTCGCCCTGCTGGTTGTTGAGCGCGGCTTTCAGCACGCCGAGCGCCAGCGACTTTTGCTCGCCGCTCATGGTCAACAGGCTGGCGAACAGGGTGGACAGATGCGCGGTGTCCGGCTGCTGCAGGAAGGTGGCGATGTCGTGGTGCGCGCCGGCGATCGGCTGCAGCAGGGAAACGATATCGGTCAGTTCGCGAAAGCCGTTCATCGCCAGGAACGGCGTCAGGGCGAACACCAGCTCGGGCTTGTGATTGGGGTCTTTGTAATTGCGTTCGGCGGCGCTCAGCGGGATGCCGGCAGCGTTCTCTTTCGCGAAGCCGATCTCGGCCGCCGCTTTGCTCGGGTGGACCTGGATCGACAGCGGTTGATCGGCGCACAGCACTTTAAACAGGAACGGCAACTCGCCAAAGCGGCTGGCGACGTCGGCGCCCAGTTGCTTTGGCTGGTCTTCATCGATCAGCTCGCGCAGCGAACGCAGTGCGCCATCGGCGCCCGGCACGCGGGAAGGGCTCTTGGGATGGGCGCCCATCCACAGTTCGGCCATCGGCTGATTATCGGGGTTGGCGATGCCGTAAAGACGGGTCAGCGCATCGTGGCTGCCCCAGGCGTAATTCTGTACCGCGTTGGTCATTTTTTGCATGTCGATAAACGTCCTTCTGCGTCATTGCCGCACTGCATAGCAATAACTCACTGATTTTATAAGATTAACTTAATCTATGCCGACGACCATCATACGCCCGCGTCGGCGGGAAAAATCATGGGCGCGATCAAAATAACGCCGGATAACGTCGCGCCCAGCAACGGGCCAAAGTATAACGTGATAACGATCGGCGCCTCAAATGGCGCACTGGGCCTCAAGGCGGCCGTCAAAAGCCGCTAATCGATTATTCTTTGGGGCAATGGGGTTATTGCCGATAGCCCGGGCATCCTGCCTCATTATTTATTTTTCAGCATGTCAAAATATGTCGGCTGAATTTATTTTTTACCGTCTGAGCCATTCCCTTATTATTATTTTCGCGCTGCGCGGGGCGATCACACGCCGAGCTTAAACCGGCGCGCCAGACCTCTTTACCGTAAGGGCTAACGAGTCGATTTAACGAAACCAGAGGTCTGTTGCATGAAAAAACTGTTGTTGCTGTTGGGGCTTTGCACCGGCGCAGCCCAGGCGGCGGTGATTGTCACCTATCCTTACGCCGCGCCGCGCACCGTGGTGATCGCGCCGGCGCCGATTGTCGTTGCACCCGCGCCGGTCGTGCTTCCCGCCGCGATCGCGCCCGTGGCCCATCCGCTGGCGCTCACCGCCGGCGCGGTGGCGACCGGGGCCTATCGCCATAATGAACGGCAGGACGCCTACGACGAAATCAATCATCTGCAGCAGCAACGCATCGATGAGCTCAATCATTTACAGGCCCAGCGCATCAATAATTTTAATTCGCGTCATCCGCGTTAATCGTGACCCACGCTTGTATTCTCCGGGGCATGCCCGGCCGTTTATTTTGGCGCGGGTTAACCGGCGGCAAATAACCGCGTCATGCAGGAGTAAAAGAGATGAAACGTGCTGTGAGATAACTCTCTTAATGCGAATAGTTATTATGTCACTATACTGGGAGTGCGTGCCGACGGGGGGGAGCGCGTCGGCCTAACCCTACAATTTTAGGAATTATGCTAAGGAGACAATGATGGCAGGCGTTCGTATCGAAAAAGACTCTATGGGCCCCATCGAAGTACCGGCCGACAAGCTGTGGGGCGCGCAGACCCAGCGCTCGTTGGCGCATTTCCGCATTTCCTCCGAAAAGATGCCGACCGCGCTGATCCATGCGCTGGCGTTGACCAAGCGCGCCGCTGCGCAGGTGAACGTGGATCTGGGGCTGCTGCCGGCCGAGCGGGGCGCCGCCATCATCAACGCCGCCGACGAAGTGCTGGCGGACAGCCATGCCGATCAGTTCCCGCTGTCCATCTGGCAAACCGGTTCCGGTACCCAGACCAACATGAACATGAACGAAGTGTTGGCCAACCGCGCCAGCGAGCTGCTGGGCGGCGTGCGCGGTGAAGAGCGCAAGGTGCACCCGAACGACGACGTCAATAAAAGCCAGAGCTCCAACGACGTGTTTCCCACCGCGATGCACGTGGCGGCGGTGATTGCGCTGCGCGAGCACCTGATCCCCGAGCTGAAAGTGCTGCACAAGACGCTGAGCGACAAGGCCGAAGCCTACCGCGACATCGTCAAAATCGGCCGCACCCACCTGCAGGACGCCACGCCGCTGACCCTGGGGCAGGAGATCTCCGGCTGGGCGGCGATGCTGGCGCACAACCTGAAGCACATCGAAGACAGTATCCCGCACATCGCCGAGCTGGCGCTGGGCGGCACGGCGGTTGGCACCGGCCTGAACACCCATCCTGAGTACGCGGTGCGCGTGGCCAAAGCGCTGGCGGAGTTGACCCATCAGCCGTTCGTCACCGCCCCGAACAAGTTCGAAGCGCTGGCGACCTGCGACGCGCTGGTGCAAGGACATGGCGCGCTGAAAGGGCTGGCGGCTTCGCTGATGAAGATCGCCAACGACGTGCGCTGGCTGGCGTCCGGCCCGCGCTGCGGCATCGGCGAGATTTCGATCCCGGAGAACGAACCGGGCAGCTCCATCATGCCGGGCAAAGTTAACCCGACCCAGTGCGAGGCGATGACCATGCTGTGCGCCCAGGTGCTGGGCAATGACGTGGCGATGAACATCGGCGGCGCTTCCGGCAACTTCGAGCTGAACGTGTTCCGCCCGATGGTGATCCACAACTACCTGCAGTCGATTCGCCTGCTGGCCGACGGCATGCAGGGCTTCAACGAGCACTGCGCGGTGGGCATCGAACCGAACCGCGATCGCATCACCCAGCTGCTGAACGAATCGCTGATGCTGGTGACGGCGCTCAACACCCACATCGGCTACGACAAGGCGGCGGAAATCGCCAAGAAAGCGCACAAGGAAGGGCTGACGCTGAAAGCCGCGGCGCTGAAGCTCGGCTACCTGACCGACGCGCAGTTCGACGAGTGGGTGCGGCCGGAAGCGATGGTCGGCAGCATGCAGAAATGATTGATCTGTGAGGCAACCGGGGGCTTACTGAGGTAAGCCCCTTTTTTATGGAGAAATCAAGATGTCGCGCACACAACGTTTACTCGATCTGATGCAGCTGCTGCGCAGCCACCGTTATCCGGTGGCGGGCCATGCGCTGGCGCAAACGCTGGGCATCAGCATGCGCACGCTGTACCGCGATATCGCTACGCTGCAGCAGCAGGGGGCGGAGATCGTCGGCGAGGCGGGCGTCGGCTATGTGCTGCGGCCCGGCTTTATGCTGCCGCCGCTGATGTTCTCGCAGGCAGAGACAGAGGCGCTGGTGCTGGGGATGCGCTGGGTCAGCCGCCGCGGCGACAGCCAGCTGGCGAGTGCGGCGGGCCAGGCGCTGGCCAAGATCGCCGACGTGCTGCCGCCGGCGCTGCGGGAGGAGCTGGAGGCCAACACGCTGTTGATCGCGCCGGTTCAGGCGCCGCCGGTGGCGGATGTGATGCGGGTGCTGATCCGTGACACCATCCGCCGCGAGCGCAAGCTGCATATCGACTATCTCGATCTGGCGGGGCAGCGCAGCGAACGCCTGCTGTGGCCCTTTGCGCTGGGTTTTTTCGACCAGTTCCAGATGCTGGTTGCCTGGTGCGAGCTACGCCAGGCGTTTCGCCATTTTCGCCTCGATCGCATTCAGGCCGCTACACCTTTGGAACAGCGCTATCCGCGCGGCCGGCGGCTGCTGCTGAAAGAGTGGCGCCTCAGCGAGGGCATTGCGGAGCAATAGCGGCACGCTGCTGCCATAAACTGTCAGTCGCACCCCTTAGTCTGTGCCTATCGGGAACCGGCCGGTTCCCATCACCCAGAGGACAGACCGATGACCCTTCCCAGCATGACCCTGCTTTACGTCGACAACCCGCTGAACAGCGCTGCCTTTTATCAACGTTTACTGGGACAGGCGCCGGTAGAGCTTTCCCCCGGCTTCGCCCTGTTCGTGCTCAACAACGGCTTCAAGCTGGGGATGTGGGCCAAACAGGGGGTAAAACCTACGGCGACCCTGACCGGCGGCGGCGGTGAACTGGGCTTTTTGTGCCAGGATCCGCAAGAGGTCGAGGCGCGCTATAACCAGTGGCGCGAACTCGGGCTGCCGATTGAGCAAACGCCGACCGAGATGGAGTTCGGTTACACCTTCGTGGCGCGAGATCCGGACGGCCATCGCCTGCGGGTGTATGCCCTCAGCGAGTAGCGTCGTCGGTATACAGGTGCAGGCGCGGCACCAGCAGCCGCAGCGGCCGGGCGTCGGGTTTGTAGCGGTGTTTCACCGCGTCGACGTCGTAGTTGAGCAGCTCGCCAATCTTCGGCACTGTGGCGCCGCTCTCGGCCTGACACAGGGCGATCAGCGGCAGCGGGCAGGGGTGTTGCACCTGTTTTTGCTGCTGCTGATACCACACTCGGGCGATTGGCTGCACTTTGACCGGCCGCTTGATTTTCAGCGTCGCGTGTTGCGGCAGGCGGCTGACGTCGTCTATCTCGCGGCTGACCAGGGCAGCCCACTGTTCACGGCTGTGCGGCGGCACTGCACGGCCGGCTTTCAGGCTTTTCTCCAGCTGCGCCAGGGTGTCGTCCCGCTTGACGTTTTTGATGATGTGCTTGTTGGCCCAGCCGAAGCGCACGGAGTCGGGATTGGTCAGGGCGGTGAGGGTGCGATAGGCGCTGAGGGTAATCAGCCCGTGCAGATGGGTGTGCACGAACTCGAAACGCTGCTCCGGCGCCAGGCCGGAATCGACGGTGATAATCTGTTCCAGTTCGCCCTTCAGTCGGTTGATGAGCGCCAGCTGCGTTTGCAGCGCCTGATACTCCGGCTGTTCCACCGCCAGGCAGATGACGCCGGGCAGGCGCACGGCGGCCTTGCTGCTGACATTCTCCCGGTTATGGTGGATGAATAGCCGCTGATAATGCTCCAGCGCCAGATCGCGCGCCGCTTGCCCCACATGTTGTTCGACCGCGATATGCGAGATAGCCTGATGCTCCTGACCTTTTTCAACCTCCGGCAGGCTGAACACCCGCGCCGCCAGCAACCGCAGCGGGGCGATCTGCTGCTGCAGCGCGCCGAGCGCCTGCTCCAGCTCGGTAAAGCAGGCGTTCATCCGGCCAATTACATCGTATCTGCTCATCGCATGCTCCTATATTAGTTACAACATACTATAGAAGAGTGGCAGACTGGGGGCAACATCGGCCCCTGAGCCGACGGCAGCTTCACCGGCCACCCGGCTTACCAGCGGAAAATGCGCCATAGCAGCCTCTACGGCAGGGCACGTAATACACCCGGTATGCGTAGTGTTTTGATTCATTGATGGATTTTCTCCTATTTGTTTGCGTTTTGTTTAATCCATTTTCCGATCGCCGTTGTCCAATCACTGGAACAAACAGAATGGCAGGACGCTATGAGCCCTTGGGGTTATCTTTTCTTCTGTCATTAACGGGTGCTTTAAACGGAGGTTCACTGTGGATATTAAACAGAAAGTCAAAAACATGACGCTGGAAGAGAAGATCGGGCAAAAAATCATGCTGGATTTTCGCTACTGGGATCGGAACGGTAGCAGCAATCAGGATATGACCGTCCCCGATGAAGCCATTGGCAAGCTGATCGCCGATAACCACGTGGGTGGGGTGATCCTGTTCGCCAATAATCTGAAAGACAAGCAGCAGATCAACACGTTGACGGCCTGGTATGCCGCGATGAAAACGCACGCCGGCATTCGCCTGTTTATCGGCACGGATAACGAAGGCGGTAACGTTTTTCGGCTGCCGCGCGGCGACTATGCCTCTTTCCCCGGCAATATGGCGCTGGCGGCGGCGATTGAGGGCGGTGCGGATAAACAGCTCGCCGTTGAACAGGGCAAGCTGATGGCCCAGGATATGCGCGCGTTGCATATCAATACCAACTTTGCCCCGGTCGTGGACGTCAACACCAACCCGTTCAACCCGGTGATTAACGTTCGCGCCTTCAGCGATGATAAGAATACCGTTTCTCGTCTGGCAGAGAAAATGGTGGCGGGCATGAAGCACCAGGGGCTGATCACCGCATATAAACACTTCCCCGGCCATGGCAGCACCTCCACCGACTCGCATACCGGTTTGCCGCGCGTCGATCGCACGCGGGAAGAGGCTTTTGCCATCGATATCGCCCCTTACAAGCAGGCCATCGATCGCTGCGCGGCGCCGGACATGGTCATGACCGCGCATATTCAGTATCCGGCATTGGATAACCGCCAGATAGATACCCGCAGCGGTGAAAAAATCACGGTGCCGGCCACCATGTCGCATGAAATTCAGACCCAGATCCTGCGCAATGAATTGGGGTATGCGGGCGTAACGATTTCAGATGCGCTGGATATGGGCGCGATTGCCGAGCATTTCAGCCAGCAAGCGGCGGCTGAAAACGTCTTTGCCGCCGGGGTGGATATTGCTTTGATGCCTGTCAGCATCGCCTCGCCGGCCCAGGCGAGCCTGCTACCGGCGTTGATCCGGTACCTTGCGGACAGAGTGAAAACGGGGCATCTCAGCGAGGCCGATATCGATGCCTCGGTCGAGCGAATTTTGCGCCTGAAATTACGCCATAGCCTGATGGACCATAGCGATAGGCCGTGTTCCAACGACGTTGCGTCGTCAGCGCACAAGCTGGAAAAATGCATCGCCGATCGTTCCATTACCGTGGTGATCAACCGCCACAGCCTGTTGCCGTTAAAGGACAAGGCGCTGCGCTACTTTATTCTGACGCCGTGGGGCGAGCAGGCGAACGGCATTGCGCGCGTGATGGCGCAGGAGGGGTATCAGAACGTCGTTGCCGCGAAGGAAACGGAGCTGAGCGACGCCCAGGTTAGGGAACATATTGCCGGCTGCGACGTGTTCTTGCTCGGAACCCTCTCAACCCGCTTTACGCCGGCTGAACAGGATGGGGTCGTTACCTCCGCAACCGGAGCGAGCAATGACAGCAGCCCTTATCCGGGCTGGTTGAAATACGCCGCCGAGCAGGGGAAGAAACGCGTTCACCTCTCACTGCGCGCACCTTACGATATCGTGAACTATGCCGCCGAGGTGGAGGCGGCCGTCGCCACCTACTCCTACTACGGTTATGACAGCGGCGTGTGGCGTGGCCCTTCGATGGTCTCTTTGGCGCAGGTGCTGACGGGCAAAATCAAACCGCAGGGCAAACTGCCGGTCAACACCTGGCATGACTACGATGTGGAAACCAATACGGGCAAGGTGGCGTTCCCTCGCGGCACGGGGCTGAGCTGGTAATGGGATAAGGACACCGGCGTCGTCTGAACAGGGCGACGCCGGCAGCGAAATAACACTGACAAATCGGGGCGTTTCTTGCTCTGCACGCAACGACATGGGATAACCGTCACTCACGGAAGGAGAACCAGAATGCCGACAGGCGCAACAAAATTAGGCGGATGGCTGTTGATGGCCGCCATGCTGGGCGTGAGCGGGTGCGCCAAGCCGCCCGAACCGGAGAAGCCCCCGCAACCGACGCCGCCGATAACACCGATGCGGGGCATCTGGCTGGCCACGGTCATTGGCCTGGATTGGCCGCCGGCGGCCTCCCTGAAAGCGGAAACCGCGCAAGAGCGGGTTCGCCTGCAGAAACAGGGGCTGACGGACGCGCTGGACGAGATGGTGAAAACCGGGATTAACGCGGTGTATTTTCAGGTTAAACCGGACGGCACGGCCCTGTGGCGCTCAAATATCTTGCCCTGGTCAGAAGTCTTGACCGGCACCGTGGGCCAGGATCCGGGTTACGATCCGCTGGCCTTTATGCTGCAAGAAGCGCACCGCCGCGGCATCAAAGTGCATGCCTGGCTGAATCCCTATCGGGTTTCTATGAATACCCGCCCACAAACGATTGACGCACTTAATCATACGCTGCAGTCGCCGCCGGCCAGCGTCTATGCGCTGCATCCCGACTGGATTCGCACCGCCAACGAGCGCTTCGTGCTCGATCCCGGTCTGCCCGACGTGCGCAACTGGATCACCGGCGTGGTGACCGAAATTGTCAAAAACTATGAGGTCGACGGCATTCAGTTTGACGACTATTTCTATTACGAAACGCCGCAATCGCCGCTGGATGATGAACGAACGTATCGCGCCTACGGCAAAGGGTTTGCAGACAAAGCCGCCTGGCGCAGGGACAACACGCTGCAATTGATAAAACAGGTTTCAGCCAGCGTCCGAGCCTTGAAGCCCGCGGTGGCGTTTGGCGTCAGCCCGGCGGGCGTATGGCGAAACCAGGCGGACGATCCTGCCGGCTCGGCGACGCGGGCCGGCGCGCCATCGTACGATACGGCCTATGCCGATACGCGCCAGTGGGTCAAACTGGGGCTGCTCGATTACATCGCGCCGCAGCTGTATTGGCCTTTTGATCGTGAAATTGTCCGCTACGACGTGCTGGCCCACTGGTGGGCCGAGGTGGTGAAAGGCACGCCGGTTCGGCTCTATGCCGGGGTGGCGTTGTATAAAGTGGGTACACCTGCCGCCAGCGAGCCGGCCTGGACCGTCGACGGCGGCGTTCCCGAGCTGAAAAGGCAGCTGGATCTCAACGAGAGCCTGCCGGGAATGGGGGGAACCATTCTGTTCCGGCAACGTTATTTGACTGAGCCGCAAACGGACAAGGCGGTGGAGTACCTGCGCACCCGCTGGAAAACCGGTCAATAATCACAGGCACTGGCATGACGAGCCGCGGCAAACCACCGCGGCTTTTTCTTTTCAGAGGCGGGCCGCTTCCGGCAGGCGTTTCAGGTAATGCACCACCAGCAGCGCCAGCAGCAGCATCAGGCTGATGAACGCCGCCACGCCATTCCAACCGAAGCTGTGCCAGAACACGCCGCCGAGGGTGCCGGCCACGCTGGAGCCAACGTAATAGCAGAACAGATACAGCGACGACGCCTGGCCTTTGGCGCGGCGCGCACGGCGGCCGATCCAGCTGCTGGCCACCGAGTGGGCGGCGAAGAAACCGGCGGTGAACAGCATCATGCCGATAAAGATCGCCGGCACCTGCGGCAGCGCGGTAATCAGAATCCCGATCAGCATAATCACGATCGAGGCCAGCAGCACCGGGCCGCGCCCGAAGCGTGAGGTGAGCGCGCCGGCCTTGGGCGAGCTGTAGGAGCCGGTGAGGTATACCACCGACAGCAGGCCGACAATCGCCTGGCTCAGGTGGTAAGGATCCGCCAGCAGGCGATAGCCGATGTAGTTGAACAGGGTGACGAAGCTGCCCATCAGCAGGAACCCTTCCGCGAACAGCAGCGGCAGGCCCTTATCGTGCCAATGCAGCTTGAAGTTGATCAGCAGGGTGCGCGGGCGCAGCGAGCTGGCGCGAAAATGCCGCGAGGCGGGCAGGATGCGCCAGAACATGCAGGCGGCGGCGAGGGCGAACAGGCCGATGACCCCGAGCGATACGCGCCAGGAGAAGAAGTCGGTCAACACCCCGGTCACCAGGCGGCCGCTCATGCCGCCGATCGAGTTGCCGCTGATGTACAGCCCCATTGAGAAGGCGACGAAGCTGGGGTGGATCTCTTCGCTGAGGTAGGTCATGCCGACCGCCGCCACGCCGCTCAGCGACAGGCCGATCAGCGCGCGCATCAGCAAAATGCCGTGCCAGCTGGTCATAAAGGCGCAGATCAGCGTGCAGACCGCCGCCAGCAGCAGCGCTACCACCATCACCGACTTGCGGCCAATGGCGTCGGACAGCGGCCCGGTGAACATCAGGCCGATCGCCAGCAGACCGGTGGAGACCGAAAGCGACAGGCTGCTTTCCGCCGGCGATACGCCGAAATCTTGCGACAGCACCAGCAGAATCGGCTGCACGCAGTAGAGCAGCGCGAAGGTCGCCAGCCCGGCGGAAAACAGCGCCAGCGTCACGCGCATAAACTGCGGCGTGCCGCGTTCGATATAGGGGAGTTTGTTGTTGAGGGTGGAGCGTTTTACTTTTGGCGCAGCGGCCGCGTCATCGTTGGCGGCCAGCGTCGACGGCATCGCGGCCGCAGAACGCACAGGGGTTGTCACAGCGTTTCCTTACCGAACTTCGGGGAGATAAACAGACACTTTACAGATAACAAAATGATAGGGAGCGGCGAATTTTTTGTCTAATATATTAATAATTAAAATTAAGATGTTTTAAATATGAATATCGAATTGAGACACCTGCGTTACTTTATCGCCGTGGCGGAAGAGCTGCATTTTGGCCGCGCCGCCGAACGGCTGCGGATCTCCCAGCCGCCGCTCAGCCAGCAAATCCAGGCGTTGGAAGAGATGGTCGGCGCGCGGCTGCTGGCGCGTAACAACCGCAACGTCAGTTTGACCCAGGCCGGGGAGATGTTCCTCAAAGAAGCCTATCAGGTGCTCGATCAGGTCGGGCGGGCGGCGGAAAAGGCGGCGCGTCTGGATCGCGGCGAGCTGGGGGAAATGACCATCGGCTTTACCTCTTCCGCGCCCTTCATCGGCGTGGTGTCGCGCAGCCTGCGCGCTTTCCGTCAGCAGTCTCCGCAGGTGCATATCAAAATGCGCGAAATCAACACCAAACAGCAGATCGAGCCGTTGCTGAACGGTGAGCTGGATCTGGGGGTAATGCGCAACACGCGGCTGCCGGAGGCGCTCCACTACCAGCTGCTGCTGCGCGAACCGCTGGTGGCGGTGGTGCCGGAAGGGCATCCGCTGGCGGAAACGCCCGGCGGCGCGCTGCGTTTCCAACATCTGGCGCAGGAGCCGTTCGTGTTCTTCTCGCGCGAAGTGGGCACCGCGCTGTACGACGAAATACTGCTGTTGCTCGGCAAGGCCGGCATTACCCCGTACATCACCCAGGAAGTGGGGGAAGCGATGACCATCATCGGGCTGGTCTCCGCCGGGTTGGGGGTGTCGATTCTGCCGGCCTCATTTGCCCGGGTGCGGGTGGACGGCGTGCGCTATTTGCCGCTGGCGGAGCCGGACGCCACCACCGAAGTGTGGCTGGTGCATCACCGCCGGCGGCCGCTGACCGCCGCCGCGCAGGCGCTGATGGCGTTGATGCTGAAATGACGTTGAGCTTGGGCAAATAAAAATCAATTCACGCTGAAATTGCGAGGAATTTGTGCAGCAAATCACATAACGAATCAAATAGTTGACGCTGTATGACAAAAGCCCCACCATAACCCCTAGTCTTTATTTAGAAGCGCGAAAAATAGTAGGAGCAGGTTTGTGATTGCGGTTGGGCAGCCTGGGCATATCGATCAAATCAAACAGACCAATGCGGGGGCGGTTTATCGGCTAATCGATCAACTGGGCCCGATTTCGCGCATCGAACTGTCAAAACGCGCGCAGCTGGCGCCCGCCAGCATCACCAAGATCGTGCGCGAACTGCTGGAAGCCCATCTGGTCAAGGAAACCGAGTACCAGGAAATCGGCAGCCGGGGCCGCCCGGCGGTGGGGCTGGTGCTGGACACCGAGGCCTGGCACTACCTGTCCGCCCGCATCAGCCGCGGCAGCATCACGCTGGCGCTGCGCGATCTCAGCAGCAAACTGGTGGTTGAGGAGCAGCTGCCGCTGGCGGCCGAACACCCTGAACCGTTGCTGAAACGCATCCTGACCGAAGTCGACCAATTCTTTATCCGCCACCAAAGCAAGCTGGAGCGGCTGACGGCGATCGCCATCACGCTGCCGGGTATGATCGACGTGCAGTCTGGCGTGGTGCATCGCATGCCGTTTTACGACGCGCTGGAGATGCCGCTCGGTCCGGCATTGGAAACCCGCACCGGCCTGCCGGTTTACCTGCAGCACGATATCAGCGCCTGGACCATGGCCGAGGCGCTGTACGGCGCCTCGCGCGGCAGCCAGAACGTCATTCAGGTGGTGATCGACCACAACGTCGGTGCCGGGGTGATCACCGGCGGCCATGTGCTGCACGCCGGCAGCCACAGCGTGGTGGAGATCGGCCACACCCAGGTCGATCCCTACGGCAAACGCTGCTACTGCGGCAACCACGGCTGTCTCGAAACCGTGGCCAGCATCGAAAACATGCTGGAGATCGCCCAGCAGCGGCTGAGCGGCTCGATGAGCTCCAGCCTGCACGGCGCGCCGCTGACCGTCGAATCGCTGTGCGACGCCGCGCTGGCGGGCGATCAGCTGGCGCGGGACATCATTCTCGGCGTTGGGCACAGCGTGGGGCGCATTCTGGCAATCATGGTCAATCTGTTCAATCCGGAGAAGATCCTGGTGGGCTCGCCGCTCAACCGCGCGGCGGAGATCCTGCACCCGGCCATCGCCTCCTGCATTCGCCAGCAGGCGCTGCCGGCCTACAGCGAGCAGGTCAAGGTCGAATCCACGCAGTTCTTCAATAAGGGCACCATGCCCGGCGCGGCGCTGGTGAAAGAGGCGCTGTACAACGGTTCGTTGCTGGTACAGCTGCTGCAGGGCTAACATCAGAACTTCTTATTAATTCCGCAAAAGATTGAGCTACCTCAAGCCCCTATGGGGGCGCATCCCCTAGAATTTTTCCGAAAGACTTCTTCGCCGCCGATGCGGCGACACATTGTTAACGGGGCATTCTGGGGCATTTTATTCATGTTGAAGCGTTTATTTGTGACAGGCACGGATACCGACGTCGGTAAAACCGTGGTTTCCCGCGGGTTGATGCAGGCGCTGGCCGCCGAGGGCCGTTCGGTGGCCGGCTACAAGCCGATCGCCGCACGCTGCCAGGAAACCAGCGAGGGCATCCGCAATAAAGACGCTTTGGTGTTGCAGGCATCGTCAACCGTGCCGCTGTCCTACGAGGAGATCAATCCCATCACCTGCCTGGATGAGGTGTTTCACGCGCATGCGACCGAGGACATCAACTATGGCGTGATGAGCAGCGGTCTGCGGGATCTGTCCGCCAAAGCCGACACGGTGGTGGTGGAAGGCAGCGGCGGTTGGCGGGTGCTGATGAACGATCTGCGGCCTTACGCCGAGTGGGTGGTGCAGGAACAGCTGCCGGTGGTGCTGGTGGTGGGCATCAAGCTGGGCTGCGTCAGCCACGCACTGCTGACCGCGCAGTCGATCATCAACGACGGCCTGCCGCTGTTGGGTTGGGTGGCCAACCGCATCAACCCGGGGTTGGCGCACTATGCCGAAACCATCGCGGCGCTGCAGCAGCGCATTCCCGCGCCGCTGCTGGGTGAGATTCCCTATTTGCCACGCGCAGAGCAGCGCGAGCTGGCGCACTACCTCGATATTTCCACGCTGCTGTAAGCTCGCTCAAGCGCACAGCGCCGCCAACAGCCGGGCGGCAATCAGCAGGCCCAGCCCATACACCGTGTGGGTGAGCAGGCTAAGGAGCCGCGCTTTTCGCGGGTAGGCGGTTTTCGCCGCCGCCACGCCAAAGCCCAGCGCGGGCTGCATCACCAGAAACGGCGCCGCCAGGCTCAGCCAGCCGCTCAACAGCGCGATGAGCGGCTCCGGCGCCGCATACCACCCGATGCCCGCCAAACCGATCGGGATAAAGGCAAACGCGATGCCGATGGCGTAATGCAATATCCAGCCGATTTCTCTCTCTCCCCGGCGCGGCGGCGCCGTAACGATGGTGGCGTGAAACCAGCGGCCGTCGAACATGCCGAGAAACCAGCGGCCCACCAGCGCATAATTGAGGGAAGGGATGCCGAAGCGCCGCCTCAGCAGCAGCGCCCACAGATCCATGCAGAGGGTGGCGCCAACGCCGGTTAACAGGATGCGCACTAACAGATCGGGGGTCATTGGGGTGTCCTTGGCTCAGTGACGTGATAATGTGCGCACAGTGTGCAACTTAAAGTCGGCTTCAAGTCAATGGCAAAAGAACTGGATATCGGCGCGGTGGCGCGCCTGAGCGGGATCGCGCCTTCCGCGCTGCGGCATTACGAGAAGAAAGGGCTGATCGCGTCGATAGGCCGCCACGGTTTGCGTCGCCAATACGCCGCCGGCGTGCTTGACCAACTGCGGCTGATCGCGCTGGCGCGCCTGGCCGGTTTTACGCTGGACGAGATGAGCGCCTTGTTTGACGAACGGGGCAAGATAGCGCTCGATCGCGGGCTGCTGGCTGCACGAGCGGATGAGCTGGATAGCCATATCCAGCGCCTGGTGCAGGTGCGCGACGGGTTGCGCCACCTGGTTGATTGCCCTGAGCCCGAGCACCTGCAGTGCCCGCAGTTCAGGAAAATCCTGCAGCAGGGCGAGTTCTAAGCCTCGCGTTTGGGCGGCGGCGCCGAATGATACACCGACACCGGCCGCAGGCCGCGCGACACGGTGGTGGCGATCACGCACGAGAGCAGAATGCCGGGCAGCAGCGCGTATTCGCCGGTCATTTCAAATACCATCAGCGCCGCCATGATCGGCGCATGGGTGGTGGCGGCCAGCAGGGTAGCCATGCCGGTCAGCGCCAGCAGCAACGGCACCGCCGTATCCATGCCCGGCCACAGGCCAAACAGCTGACCGATGATCGAACCGAGCGCGGCGCCGACGAACAGCGTCGGGGTGAAGACCCCGCCCGGCGCGCCCGACCCGCTGCTGGCAAGGATCGCCAACAGTTTGCACACCAGGATCGCCCCCAGCAGCAGCACCCCCGGCGGCGCGATCAGCAGCGCCTGCACCACGCTGTAACCGTTGCCCCATACCTGCGGGAACAGCAGCGAAAGCAGCCCGACGATCAGGCCGCCCAGCGCCAGCTGCAACGGCGGCTTCAACCGCAGCGAGCGGAAGGCATGGCCGGTGGCGGTCATCAGCCATAAAAACAGCGGCCCGCCGGCGCCGGCCACCACGCCGACCAGCGCCATCAGCAGGTATTGCGTCGGCAAGGGAGCCGCGAGCGGCGTCACCAGATAGAGCGGCGCCTGGCCGCCGTTGAGCAGGTTGGTCATCAGCAGAGCGCTGACCGCGGCGATCACCACCGGGCCGAGCGAGGCCAGCATCAGGGTGCCGAACAGGATCTCGGCGATAAACAGGCTGCCCGCCAGCGGCGCATGATAGGCGCTGGCCATCCCGGCGGCGGCGGCGCAGGCCACCCACAGTTTCCACTCTTTCTCGTGCGTAAAGCGCTGAGCGAACAGCGAGCCCACCAGCGCCGCCAGCAGGATCATCGCGCCTTCGCGGCCGATGGCGCTGCCGCTCGACACCACCAGCAGCGACGCCAGGCACTTCACCAGGCTGGCGCCGGTGTCCAGCTTGCCGTTGCCGGTCTCGATCGCTTCCATATAGTCGGTGGGCGCCGCCGGGCGCTGGTGGCGGTAGCGCTGGTGAATATACAGCAGCAGGCCTGCCGCCAGGCCGCCCAGCGCCGGAGTGAGGGCGCGCCGCCAGCCGGGCAGCGCGGCGGCGGCGGCCACCAGGCTGCCGTCGGCATTGCCGAGCAGCAGCCACTCGAGGCCAATCATCGAACGGTGGAACAGCCACACCGCCAGAGCGGCGGCGACGCCGATGAACACGGCGATAAACAGGCTGCGCAACAGGGCGCGATAGTGGTGCAGGTGGACCAATCTTTTCATGCGTGGGCGGCGTCGTGAGAGAAATCAAAGGGTCATCAGCGCATTGTGCTTGGCGCTCCGGCCGATGACCAGTGAATCTTTAGCAAACTGCGGCGTGGGCGGGGCGGTGAGCGCCCCTGAGTGAGTTATTGCGGCGTCAGCACCCGGCGCGTGCGGCCGGAGCTGAGGTAGTCGGCGATGTAATCCTGCGAGATTTCGCCGCTGTAGCGGCCGTCTTCATCGACGATCGGCATCCAGGAGGTGTTGTGCTCGTACAGTTTCGACAGCACCACGCGCAGGTTCTCCTCCGCACGCGCGGTGACGCGGAAACGGTGCAGACTGTCGGCGCAGACGCCCGGTGCGCCGCGCGCTTCACGGCGTTTGACGTACCCCAGCGGCTTGCCGTCGGCGTCCACCACCGTCACCGAGCGGGCGTCGATATCGTCCATCAGCCCGAACGCTTCCACTAGCGGCGTCTCCCGCCGCACCGTCACCGTTTCCTGCCGATCGGCTACGTCGCCGGCCTGCACCAGCAGCAGGCGCTTCAGCGTGCGGTCCTGGCCGACAAAGGAGGCGACGAACTCGTTCGCCGGCCGCGCCAGCAGCTCATCGGCGCTGGCGTTCTGTACGATTTTGCCCTGGCGGAACACCGCGATGCGATCGCCGAGCTTCAGCGCTTCATCGATGTCGTGGCTCACCAGCATCACGGTCTTTTTCAGCTGGCGCTGCATGTCGAGAAACTCGTTCTGGATGGTTTCGCGGTTGATCGGGTCCACCGCGCCGAAGGGTTCATCCATCAGCAGCACCGGCGGATCGGCCGCCAGCGCTCGGATCACGCCGATGCGCTGCTGCTGCCCGCCGGACATCTCTTTCGGGTAGCGGTGCAAAAAGCGCTTGGGATCCAGCGCCACCATGCTCATCAGCTCCTCGGCGCGATCGTGGCAGCGTTTTTTGTCCCAGCCCAGCATGCGCGGCACCACGGTGATGTTCTCTTCGATGGTCATGTTGGGGAACAGACCGATCTGCTGGATGACGTAGCCGATTTTGCGGCGCAGGCTGACGGTATCCAGCGCGCTGGTATCTTCGCCGTTGATCAGGATGGTGCCGCCGGTGGGTTCGATCAGGCGGTTGATCATCTTCAGCGTGGTGGTTTTGCCGCAGCCGGAAGGGCCGAGCAGCACGCAGATTTCGCCTTCCGGCACGTCCAGATTGATGTTGTCGACGGCGTTGAACGGCGTGCCGTTCTTCTGCATGAACTGTTTGGTCAGATTTTCCAATTTAATCATGAGCGGATCCCCTTGGGCGTAAGCGCAATTTGCAAGCGGTGCAATAACCAATCGAGGACGATCGCCAGCAGGCTGATCATCACGGCGCCGGTAATCAACTGGCGGATGTCGCTGCTGCTGATGCCGTTGAGCAGCAGCAGGCCGAGGCCGCCGGCGCCGATCACTGCGGCGATCGCCATCACGCCGATATTCATCACCACGGCGGTACGAATGCCGCCGAAAATCACCGGCAGCGCCACCGGGATCTCTACCCAGCGCAGGCGTTGCCAGAACGTCATGCCGATGCCGCGGCCGGCTTCGCGCAGCCCACCGGGCAGATTGTCGAGCGCGGTGTGGGTGTTGCGCACGATCGGCAGCAGCGAATAAAGGAACACCGCGGTGATCGCCGGCACGTAGCCGATGCCGTGGCCGATTAAGGAAAACAGCGGGATCATCAGCCCGAACAGGGCGATGGAGGGCACGGTCAGCACCAGCGTGGCCAGGCTCAGCACCGGCGTCGCCAGCCATTTGTGGCGGACGATCAGCACGCCGAGCGGTACGCCGATCAGGATCGCCAGGCCGACGGCGACGCCGACCAGCAGCAGGTGCTCCAGCGTCAATCCGGCGATATAGGCCCAGTTTTGCCAGGCGTAAAGTACAGTATTCATCACATGCCTCCCTAAATCAGGCCGCGCTGCTTGAGGAACGCGTCGGCGACCTGTTGCGGCGTCTGGTAGTCGATATCCACCCTGGCGTTAAGCTCGGTGATCACCTGATTGTTGAACTGTTTCGACAGCGTGTTCAGCGCCGCTTCCAGCCCCGGCGTGTTTTGCAACACGTCGGCACGCACCACCGGCGTGACCGCATAGCTCGGGAAATAGCCCTTGTCGTCTTCGAGCACCTGCAGATCGAAGCCTTTCACCCGGCCGTCGGTGGTGTACACCAGCCCGGCATCGACGAAGCCGTCGCGGATGGCGTTGTAAACCAGGCCGGGGTCCATTTGGCGGATTTGCGGGCGATCGAGCGGCATGTCGTACAGCGCCTGCATCGGCTTCAGGCCGTCCGAGCGGCCGGCAAACTCCAGATCCAGCCCCAGTAGCCAGTTGTGTTTTGGGTCGGTTTTACGCACCTGTTCCACTTTGGCCACCAACTGCGACATGGTGCGAATCTGCTCTTTTTCCGCGCGCTGGCGCTGCATGGCGAAGGCGTAGGTGTTGTTCATGTCCGCCGGCTGCAGCCACACCAGGCCGAGTTTGGCGTCGAGCTTTTTCACCGTGTCGTAAGTTTCCTGCGGCGTCATGCGCTTATTGATGTGGTTAAAGATGATTAGCGAGGTGCCGGTGTATTCCCAGGTCATGTCGATCTGTTTGTTGATCATGGCGTTGCGGGTGATCACCGTGGCCAGATTGGTCTTGGGTTCGACCTGAAAACCTTTGGCCCGCAGGTATTGCACGGTGATCGCCGACAGAATGCGCTGTTCGGTAAAGTTCTTGCTCGCCAGCGTGAGCGGGGCGGCCCAGGCGGCCGCGCCGGTCATCAGCAAAGAGAACAGCAGCGCGTGGCGGAGGCGTTGTAACCATCGAGTCATCGCGTTTCTCCCATCAGGATGCGGTGTGCGGGCTGAGCCGGCGGCCGAGACCGGCCAGCGCCAGATCCAGCAGCAGGGCGATCAGCGCGGTGGCGGCGGCGCCGAGGATCAGCGTCGGGAAGTCGTTCAGGTAGATGCCGGGGAAGATCAGCTCGCCGTAGCTGCTGGCGCCGATCAAAAACGCCAGCGGCGCGGTGCCGACGTTGATCGCCATCGCGATGCGCACCCCGGCGAAGATCACCGGCAGCGCGTTGGGCAGTTCGACCTGGCGCAGCCGCTGCCCGGCGGTCATGCCAATACCGTTGGCGGCCTCGACCAGCGCCGGCGGCACCGAACGCAGGCCGGCATAGGTATTGCGCACGATGGGCAGCAGCGAGGCGAGGAACAGCGCCACCACCGCCGGCCGGTCGCCGATGCCGATAATCACCATCGCCAGCGCCAGCACCGCCAGCGGCGGCAGGGTGTTGCCGACGTTAAAGATCTGCATCACGTGCTCCGCCCAGCGGCGGGCGAAGGGGCGGCTCAGCAGGATGCCGCTGGGAATGCCGACCAGCAGCGACAGCAGCATGGAACACACCACCAGGAACATGTGCTGCTGGCCGAGGTAAATCAAATCTTCCCGGCGCGACTTAAGGGTTTCCCAACCGATGCCGTAAACCAGCAGCGCGATGACGGCGATAAACAGCAGGCTCCCGAGGAGCAGGCGCCGGTATGGCGCTGACTTGTGCATGATGTTGCGTCCTCCGTTGCGCGGAGCGGCCGACGAGACGGCGCATTCCGCTCTGATTGTTACCCACTGCCCGGCGGGCGTGGCGGTACAAAACGGGCGTTTCGCATGAGGTTAGCGACATTGAGCGAAGGGTGTGTTCGGCATAGCGTGCTGAACGGTGGCTCAATACGTGAGTTAATCAGTATAAGATACTGATATTTAAACTAGAGAAAGCACGAAGCCCAATGACCCCGGCTAGGGAAGGTATAGCACCCTGTCGTTGGCCATGCCAAGTTTTATGAACAAAATCAGTTGATTGAGATTACGCGGATCGGCGCCTCAGCCCGCGTCAGCGCTGGGATGCGCGGAAAGTGAAAAAAATCCGCAGCAAAACGTTACGCCGTAACAATAGGTCCAAATGGTGCGATTCGCCGCCGGCAAAGACAGGATGTGAGGGCGGATAGACTTGGCGCAGGCGCTTGCTGATATACTCAGGGAAAATAAAAACGCCAGGAAACCTGCATAACGCCATGACAAATAACGTTTCACCCGCACCCATCGCCCACCGCCCATTGATTCTGATCGCCTGCATGCTGGCGATGTTCATGTCGGCGATCGAAGCCACCATCGTCGCCACTGCCATGCCGACCATCATCGGCGATCTCGGCGGCTTCTCGCTGCTGGGGTGGGTGTTCGCGGTCTATTTGCTGGCGCAGGCGATCACCATTCCCATCTACGGCCGCTTGGCGGATCTCTACGGCCGCAAGCGGGTGTTCTTCTTCGGCGCTACGCTGTTCCTGCTGGGATCGGTGCTGTGCGGCTTCGCCCCCGACATGTATTGGCTGATCGGCTTCCGTCTGCTGCAAGGGTTGGGCGCCGGCGCCATCATGCCGATCGCCTCCACCATCATCGGCGATATTTACAGCGCCACCGAGCGGCCGAAGGTGATGGGCTACCTGTCGAGCGTGTGGGGCGTGTCGGCGATCATCGGCCCGCTGCTGGGCGCGTTTATCGTCCAGCATCTGCCGTGGGCGCTGGTGTTCTGGGTCAACCTGCCGATCGGCCTGCTGGCGATGTTCTTCCTCTGGCGCTATCTGCCTGCGCATCAGCAGCTGCGGCGGCACGCGCTGGATCTGGCGGGCACCGCCTGGCTGACGCTGTTCGTTTCGGCGCTGCTGCTGGCGCTGTTGCAGATGGAAAGCCTGGGATGGTGGGTGGCGCCGTTGCTCGCGCTGGCGGCGGCTTCGCTGGCTTTGCTTGTCCGCCAGGAGCGGCGCGCGGTCGAACCGCTGTTCCCACTGGCGCTGTGGCAAAGCCGGGTGATCGTTGCCGGTAACATCGGCGGGCTGGTGATCGGCGCGGCGATGATGGGCATCAGCGCCTTCCTGCCGACTTTCATTCAGGGCGTAATGGGCGGCTCGCCGCTGGAGGCGGGCACCACGCTGGCGCTGATGTCGATCGGTTGGCCGCTGGCCAGCACGCTGAGCGGCCGTTTGATGCTGATGACCTCGTATCGCGCGACGGCGCTGCTGGGGGCGCTGCTGTTGGTGGCGGGCGGCCTGATCCTGCTGATGCTGCAGCCGAACGGCGGCCTGCTGTGGGGCCGGGTGGCGGCGTTTATGGTCGGCGCCGGCATGGGGCTGTGCAACACCACGTTTTTAGTGTCGGTGCAGAACGCGGCGCATTACAGCATTCGCGGCATCGCCACCGCCTGTACGGTATTTACCCGCATGGTGGGGTCGGCCATCGGCACCGCCATTCTGGGCGCCACGCTGAACCTCAACCTGCAGTGGCGCTTGCCGGAAATCGACGATCCGGTGCAGCGGCTGATGGAGCCGGCGGTGCGGCAGAGCATGGGGAGCGAAGCGCTGGCGCAGCTTATCCAGCAGGTGGCGGCTTCGCTGCATTGGGTGTTCCTGGTGTCGGCGCTGGTGTCGTTGCTGGCGCTGGCGGCAGCCATGCTGATCCCGGCGCGTTGTCGACCGCAGGGCGAAGAGGAAGAGGCGGAACAGGCTTAAGGGAAAAGTAAAGGGCGCGGCTGTTGCGCGCCCTGGGTAGCCGAAGCGGCTTACTGCGTGTTGGAGGTGTCCTGGCTGGTGCCGGTCTGCGCCGCGTCACCGCGATCGTCGCCGTTGTTCAGGCGGGTATAGACGATCTTCTGGGTGTCGTTTTCGCAGTGGCCGACCACTTGGCCGCCGGCTTGATCGGCCTGATCGTTAGGCACGATCTCCAGTTTGAAGCCGGACTCCGGAACGCCGTTATTGATGATTTTTTGCGAAATGTCCGCTTTCACGCTTTCGCAGGAGGCCAGGGCCGCCAACGGCGCGCCGGCCAGCAATACAGCGGTTAATATCAGCGTTTTTTTCATCACGTCATCCTTTTAGACAATGGACTTCCTGTAACAGGATAGCAGTAACGGCGGCCGGGTTTCACGCTTGCCCGCCCGCCGCAGGCGGATTAAGGAATAATCCGACGCCCGGTCTGGCGATCCAGGCATTTACGGGTGTCCGGCTCCCAGTACGCGTTGACGTTGTTGCTGTCGTTGCAGCGGTCTTCGTCATCCGCCGCGCGATCGGCCTTGTCGAACTCTTTCTCGACGCGAGTGTTAACCTTGTGGCGCAGGGTTTTGGTATCATTCCACTGCTCTTTGCTCTGGCGCGCTTCTTCGGTGCTCATCGCGCCGCTGCCTTTGCCATCGACGGTGACGCAGGTGCTGCCCTGAGTGCAGGTGGCGGCCAGCGCCGGCGCCTGCCAGGCGCCCATGACGGCCAGCATGGCGACCGGCAGCATCCCGCGTAGCAGTCGTTGGGTCGAAAATGTTTTCATCGTTTCATCCTTATGAGTGAGTGCGCCTGATGATGGCGACACTGGCGTTACCTCGCCCGCAGGCGTGGTGACAAATATACCACTGCGTTCCTGGAATTCACCAGCCAAGCGCCGATTCGTTTAATTTACCGAGAGAAAACTGCGACCGATGTTAAAAACCACGCTGTTGTTTTTCGCCACTGCGCTCGCCGAAATTATCGGCTGTTTCCTGCCTTATCTCTGGCTCAAGAAGCAGGGCAGCGCCTGGCTATTGCTGCCGGCGGCATTGAGCCTGATGCTGTTTGTCTGGCTGTTGACGCTGCATCCGGCGGCCAGCGGGCGGGTTTACGCCGCCTACGGCGGCGTGTATGTAGCGACGGCGCTGCTGTGGCTGCGGGTGGTGGACGGGGTGAAGCTGTCCGCGCTGGACTGGGTGGGCGCCGGGGTGGCGCTGGTGGGCATGCTGATCATCGTTTCCGGCTGGCGTGCGGCCTGAGGAAACAGGGCGGGAGTCGCCTCCCGCCGATGGAGATCAGGCGCCGCGGTGGATGTTCAGCCCGGCGAAGGACTGGCTGACCGGCATCATTTCCAGCGTGTTGATGTTGACGCGCGCCGGCAGCGTTGCGACCCAGAACACCGACTCGGCGATGTCTTCCGGCGTCAGCGCATCGGCGCCTTCGTAGGTTTTGTTGACCTTGCCGTCATCGCCCTTGAAGCGCACGTTGGAGAATTCGGTGCCGCCCACCAGGCCTGGCTCGATATCGGTCACGCGGATGCGCGTGCCGTGCAGATCGGCGCGCAGGCCCAGGCTAAACTGTTTGACGAACGCCTTGGTGGCGCCGTACACGTTGCCGCCGGCGTAAGGCCAGTTGGCGGCGGTGGAGCCGATGTTGATCACATGGCCGACGTTGCGCTCGACCATGGCCGGCAGCAGCGCGCGCGTCATGTTCACCAGCCCTTTGGCGTTGGTGTCGATCATGGTTTCCCAGTCATCGGCGTTGGCTTTGTGCGCCGGCTCCAGCCCCAGCGCCAGCCCGGCGTTGTTCACCAGCACGTCGATCTGGCGCAGCTCGGCCGGCAGTGCTTCGATCGCCTGCTGAATGGCGGCGCGGTTGCGCACGTCGAGCCGCACGATGTGCAGGGCTTGGCCGAGTTCTTCCTGCAGCTCTTCGAGACGCTCAAGGCGGCGCCCGGCGGCGATCACCTGGTGGCCTTCACGGATAAAACGGCGCGCAATGGCCTCGCCGAAACCGGAGGTGGCGCCGGTAACAAAAATAATCATGTTGCTGTTCCTCAACTGTTTTTACCCTACATGTCTCTATCATTAGCACAAACCTGCAGGCAGTGGCAGCGGTTATCACGGCGGAAAGCAAAAAAGGTCACACCGGGCCGGCGGCCCGATGCTGATTAGCGCTGAGGCGGCAGGTGGTATACCACGGCGTCGTACTTGACGCGTTCGCAGCGGCCGGCCAGCACGCCGCCCAGCGACTCGACGAGGCGGCGGCTGGCGGTATTCTGTTCGGCCACCGGGTAGAGAAAGTGCGGCGGCTGGAAGCGTTCGCTGGCCCAACGCGCGATACCTTGCACTATTTCGCGGCCGTAGCCCTGGCCGTGCAGGCCCTCTTTCACCCAGATGCCCAGCTCCGGGGTGTGGCTGCGCAGGTTGTGCGCGCCGCCGACGCCGACGAACTGTCGGTCTTCGCGCCGGCGGGCGACGAAGATCACTTCTTCGCCTTCGCGCATCAGCGGCAGCCAGCCTTGCCAGACGTTGGCGAAATCTTCCGGCGACGCCTCCGGCTCAAAGGCCATAAAGCGTGTCAGAGTGGGGGTGATCGCCTGGTAAACATCGTCGGCGTCTGCTGCGGTAAAGGGGGCAATCAACAAACGGTCGGTGTCCACGCGGCACTGAGAAAGGTCATTATGATTCATCTTATTTTCCCTCGCTTTTCAGGCCAGAACGGCAAAAAATCCGCGCCTATAAATTAGGGCGGATCGTCGATATTACGCGCATTGGCGGCAGAAGCGACTTATTTTTCGTCGCTTGGGCAAGATGGAAAGAACGGGTTTGGTGACAATGTCACGCTATAAGTGAGGCGGCGAGCGCGATAGGTGCGCCCGCCGCCGGGGGTCAGAACTTCACCGAGCCTTGCAGATAGATCGTGCGCGGCTGGCCGACGTACAGACCTTTGTTATTGTCGTCATAGGCGCGGGTGAAATACTCGTGGTTGAACAGGTTTTTCACGCCGACGCCCAGATTCAGACCGGCCATTTCCGGGCCGAAATCATAGGCGGCGCGCACGCCCCACAGCATATAGCCGGGAATGCGGCCGGTGCTGCCGTCGGCGCTTTCCGCCACGGTGTTGGCGTTGTCGGCGAACTGGCTGGATTGGAACTCGCCGTTAAGGTTAAACGCCCAGTTGCCCGGCGTGTAGTCCAGCCCCAGCGTGCCTTTATGCTTCGGCGAGAACGGCACCTGATTGCCCTTGTAGCCGCCGTCTTCACGGATGGTGGCGTTGACGTAGGCGTAGCTGGCGTAGGCGGTCAGGTCGTCCAGTTTCGGCGTCAGCTGCGACAGATCGTAACGCAGGCTGCCTTCCAGCCCGGCGTGGCGGGTTTTGCCGCGCGCGGTCACGCTGTCGGTCACCTGGTTGGAGTCGTACTGGTTGTTGAAGTTGATCAGGAACAGCCCGATCTCACCGGTCAGCGCATCGCCGGCGTAGCGGGTGCCCAGCTCCCAGGTGCGCGCCTTCTCGGGTTCAATCTTGCCGCTGTCGACCGCTTTGCCCATCTGGCTGTACTGTACGGTGCCGAAGGAGCCTTCGGTGTTGGCGTACAGGTTCCAGTATTCGTTCAGGTGATACATCACGTTCAACGCCGGCAGCGGCGCGTTATAGCTAACGTCGAGGCGGTTGTTCTTGATGTAGTTGTTCGGATACGACTTGATGTACTCGTAGCGCATGCCCGGCGTAATGGTCCAGTCGCCGATATCGATGCGATCGTCGATATAGAAGGCGTGCGCCTCGGTGCCGGACTGGGTGTCGCGATCGTACGGGCTGGCGGTGGACGGCAGCCGGCCGGTGCTGGCCTTGCTGGTGTAGCGCAGCTCGTGGGTGGATTCGCTGACGTAGCGGTAGCCGACGCCCACTTCATGGGCCGAATCGCCCCAGCGGAAGCTCTGGCTGTAGCGCGGTTCCACGCCGCGCACCCAGTATTCGCGCGGCGACAGCGTCAGGTTTTTGCCCTGATCGAGATAGCCGCTGCGCAGGGTGTAGGTGTAGAAGCTCTGCACGTCGAACTTGTGCTGCTGATCCGGCTGATACTGGTAGCCGAAGTTCGCCAGCTGGCGCCGGCCCCAGAACTTGTCGTACGGGCGCGTCGACTGGAACGGGTTGGCGTTGTAGTCCGCCCGGCTCAGGCCGCCCGGCATGTCCGCTTCGCCTTCGTAGTATTGCAGCAGGCTGTTGAAGGTGTGCACTTCGTTCGGGGCGTAACGGCTTTTCAGCATCACATCGTCAATTTTGGTCGCGCTGTGTTCGCGCCAGTCGCTGCCGCGGGTGCCGGAGTAGAGCAGCGCCGCGCCGAGGCCGTTGTCGGCGGTGCCGCCGATCATCAGGTTACCGGTGCCTTTCGGGTGATCCTGGCGCGAGGTTGGGCTGAGCTGCCCCTGCATGCCGGCCTCCATGCCGAAGGTTTTCGGGATGGCACGGGTGACGAAGTTGACGACGCCGCCGACGCTCTGTGGCCCGTAACGCACCGCGCCGCCGCCGCGCACCACGTCAATCGCATCCATATTGCCGAGCGAGACCGGCGCCAGCGACAGCTGCGGCTGGCCGTAAGGGGCGAAGGGCACCGGGATGCCGTCCATCAACACGGTGGAGCGGCTGGCGAGGCGTGGGTTGAGGCCGCGAATGCCGAAGTTCAGCGCCATGTCATGGCTGCCGGTGCCGTTGTTCTCAGGTGCCACCACGCCCGGCACGCGGTTCAACGCTTCGCGCACGGTGGTGGTGCCGGTTTTGGCGAATTCTTCGCGGCGCACCACGTCGCGCGCGCCGGGATGTTCGAACACGTCTACCTGACGGCCTTCCGCCAGCCAGTCACCGACCACGGTGATGTCTTCTTCCTTCTGCGGCTGCGGCAGTTTGGCCAGCGTGTAACCGTGGTTGCCGAGCGCTTTAGCCTGCAGGCCGCTGCCGGCCAGCAGGGCGTTCAGGCCGTCATCGACGCCGTAGCTGCCGCTCAGGCCCGGCGAACGCTTACCGGCGGTCAGCGTGCCGTCCACCGAGAGCGCGATGCCGGCGCGCGCGGCGAACGCGTTCAGCGCGCCGTCCAGCTCACCGGCCGGAATGTGATAGGTTGCAGCGGCGCTGGCGGCGCTCGCCGTCAGCGGTGCGGCGAAGGCCAGGCCAATGGCCACGGCCAGCGGCGTGGCCCGTTTTCCCCAAAGCGAAGCCGGCGCTCCCTTTCCCCAAGCGTTGTTCATACCTTCTCCTGAATCATTTTTTATTTATTGCTGCAGTGTTTTCCTGGGAGTCGGATGAGCAAAGCAAAAGGGACAATCAAGAATGCGATTTTTTATCATTTTCATTTAAAAAGATTCAGGCGGGGACGATTTTCAGCCAATAGCGGGTAAAGCTCTGCAGGCGCACCGGCAGGGTCTGGCTGAGCAGGGCAAGGGCGCGATCGGTATCGTTGAGCGGGAAACTGCCGCTGACGCGCAGGCCGGCGACGGCCGGATCGCAGCTCAGATGGCCGCGCCGGTAGCGCGCCAGTTCGGCGATCACCCGGTCCAGCCGCCACTGGCTGACGCTCAGCACGCCGCGCAGCCAGCCGTCCTCCGCCGCAGCCGGTTGTTTGTCGCTGAAGGCCGCGGCGCTGAAGCTTATCTGTTCTCCGGCTTCCACCCGGCGAGTTTGCCGCGCGTCCTGCGCCAGCTGCGCTTCGACCGCATGCTCCAGCACCGTCAGGCGCGTCTCGCCGCCGTTCTCACGCACCAAAAAGCGGGTGCCGAGCGCGCGCATCGCTCCCTGCGGGCTTTGCACCCACAGCGGCCGGGGGTCGCGTCCGGTCACCAGGCTGATTTCCCCGGCGTGCAAGCGGATCAGCCGTTGGCGATCGTCGTAATGCACGTCCACCGCGCTGGCGGTGTTCAGCACCAGCTGGGTACCGTCGCTTAACACTATGGGTTTGATCTCGCCGGTGGCGGTGCGGTAGTCGGCGCGCAGCTCCCGGCCGAGCGGCGACTGGTAAAGGAAGCCGCCGCCGCCCACGCCGAGCAACAGCAGCAGGCTCTTCAGCAGGGTGCGGCGATCGATCGCCGATTGGCGGCCGGCGCGATCGAGCGCACGGTAGCTGAACTTGCCCGGTACGCCCTGCAGCTGGCTCTGCAACGCTTCGACGCGCTGCCAGGCCCAGCGGTGATCGTCATGCTGCTGATGCCAGGCTTGCCACTGTTGGCGCTGGCGGTCGGTGACGTGTTCATCGCACAGCAGGGCATACCAGTGTGCGGCCATCTTCAGCGCCTGGCGCTGCTCGGGGGTGATGGCGTTGCTCATGAGAAAACGTCGTTTTCCAGGCTGAACAGCAGGCAATGCTCGGTGGCCTTGGCCATGTATTTTTTAACCGAGCTGACCGACACGCCGAGGCGCACGGCGATGTCCGCATAGCCCAGGCCTTCGAGCTGCGACAGCAGGAAGGCCTGTTTCACCTTCGGCCCCAGGCCGTCGAGCATGGCGTCTATCTCCTGCAGGCTTTCCAGCAGGCTCTGGCGCTGCTCCGGCGACGGGGCATAGCCGTCCGGGATCAGCGCCAGCATCTCCAGATAGGCGCGCTCCAGCGTTCTGCGGCGAAACAGATCGACCATCACCCGCTTGGCGACGGTGACCAGAAAATCTTTCGGCTCGCGCAGGGTCGCCGCGGCGTCGCTTTTCAGCAGGCGCATGAAGGTGTCCTGCGCCACATCGTCCGCGTCGAAAGCGCAGCCCAGCCGCCTGCGCAGCCATCCCTGCAACCAGGCATGGTGGGTGGCGTAAAGGCGCGACAGCGCGGCGTGCGGGGCAGAAGCGGTGGCGGACATGGTTTTCGCATTGCTGGTCAAAAAGATGCGCGGATGATAATTGAGAATGGTTATCGTTTCAAGTTTGTCGGGTGGCCTGCGGAATGGGGCAGACCGTTTTGCATCGCGTTAAAATAACCGCAGCGGCCGCGAAATTATCCGCTTGCCCGGTAAAGGTGCAGCGGCGCGGCGTTATTCCGGCAAGCAAACGGTTGCTATTGGTCTACCGTTGAAGATCGCCGCGCGTTTTATTCTTTTTCATCGGTTGGCTTTCTTTGATTAAATTAATATGTCTCTGTTTTTAAATGTAAATGTATCTTATGGCCGCCTATTGGCACACGGCTTGCTATGCTTAATCCGGTCTTTGAGTTTGGGTAATAAAAGGCATTGTTTCATCAGCGAAGATTATTACGCGGGTGAGCTTGGCCGGTCGTCACAAGGAAGAAAATAATGGCACTGCAATTCACCACGGCTATTCGTGGCAATTTTTTTGATATCACCGCCTGCGTGGAGGAACCGCAACAGCTCGACGAACGCCTGCGGCACATTCCCGACGGTTTGTTGCTGCTCAACGAGGGCACCATCGTCTGGTTCGGCAGCTGGCAGCAGGGTGAGGCGCTGTTGCCGCCGGGTTTCGCGGTCACGGAGTATCGCGACAAACCGATCGTGCCGGGCTTTATCGACACCCATATCCACTACCCACAAACCGAAATGATCGGCGCCTATGGCGACCAGTTGCTGGGGTGGTTAAACAATTACACCTTCCCGACCGAAAGCCGTTACGGCTGCGAACAGCACGCCGACGAGATGTCGGCCTTCTTTCTGCGGGAGTTGCTGAGCAACGGCACCACCACCGCGCTGGTGTTCGGCAGCGTGCACCCGCAGTCGGTCGATGCGCTGTTCACCCAGGCGCAAGCGCTGAATATGCGCCTGATCGCCGGTAAGGTGATGATGGATCGCCATGCGCCGGAGGCGCTGCTGGAAACGCCGGAGCAAAGTTATCGCCAGACGCGTGAGCTGATCGAGCGCTGGCACGGCAAAGGCCGCCTCGGTTACGCCATTACGCCGCGCTTTGCGCCCACCAGTACGCCGGCGTTGCTGGCGCAGGTGCAGCGGCTGCGCGAAGAATTCCCCGACGTTTGGCTGCAGACGCACCTGAGCGAGAATCCGCAGGAAGTGGCCTGGGTAAAATCGCTGTTCCCGCAGAGCCAAAGCTATCTGGACGTTTACCATCGCTACGGCATGACCGGCGGCAAAAGCGTGTTCGCCCACTGCCTGCACCTGGAGGAGCAGGAGTGGGACTGCCTGTGCGAGACCCGCTCGGCGATCGCGTTTTGCCCCACCTCCAACCTGTTCCTCGGCAGCGGGCTGTTCGACCTGCAGCAGGCCTGGCGCAAGCGGGTGAAGCTCGGCATCGGCACCGACGTGGGGGCCGGCACCACCTTCAATATGCTGCGCACGTTGGGCGAGGCATACAAGGTCGGCCAGCTGCAGCATTACCGGCTCTCCGCCGTAGAAGCGTTCTATCACGCCACCCTGGGCGGCGCCCGCGCGCTGGCGCTGGACGACAAAATCGGCAACTTCAACGTCGGCAAAGAGGCGGATTTCGTGGTGCTCGATCCGGCGATCACGCCGCTGCAGCAGTTGCGCTACGCCAACAGCGCCACGTCGGCGGAACAAGGGTTCGTGCTGATGACCCTGGGGGACGATCGCAATATTTATCGCACCTATGTGGACGGCAAGGTGGTTTATCAGGCGCCGCGCTGACGCAGCCGCGCCTGCAGCCAAACGCTGAGCGGCGCGACGGCGACCGCGCTCAGCGCGCACAGCCATAACAGGCGTTGCAGGCTAAGCGGGGTGAGGCCGCTGCTCAGCAACGCGGAGGAGAGCAAGAAGGCCGCCGTGGCGCTCAGGTGTATCAGGGCGGTTTGCAGTACGCCAAAGGCGGCGCGCTGCCGAGCGTCCGGCCAGCGCAGGCTCAGGGAAGAGATCGCCACCAGCCGCGCATAGGCCGCCGCGAGAAACGCGACCATGAACAGCTCGCCGCGATCGCCACCGCGCGCCGCCAGCCACAGGCTGCCCAGCAGCAACAGCGTGGCGCCCACCGTCAGCGTCACGGTGCCAAAGCGTTGCAGCCAGCGGCCCGCCAGTACGGTCGCCAGATAGCCGGCCATGCCGCCGATGAGAAACAGCCAGGGCAAATGCGCGTCTGCCACCTGTAGCCGCTGGGTGAGCAGCGGCGCCAGCACCGGGATCAGCAGCATCGGGCTGAACTGCGTCAGGCCGGCGGCGGCGGCGAACAGCAGCAACCGGCGATCGAGCGCGACGGGCGCGGTAGCCCGTGGCTGCGGCGCATCCCTGGGAACGAACAGCGCGACCAAGACGGCCGCCAGCAGACACAGCCCGCCGATAGTCACCAGCGCGGCGCGCCAGCTCGCCACTTCGCACAGGTACAGCATGCCCGGCATGCCGACAATGCTCACCAACGAAAAGGACGCGATCACCGTCGCCAACATTCTGCCGTGCAGCGCGGCCGGTGCGGCGTTGAGCAGCAGGCCGATCCCGACACCCATCGTGGTGCCGCCCAACAGCCCGGCCAACAGCCGCAGTGCCAGCAGCCAGTAAAACTGCTGGGTTGTGGCGATCAATAAGGTGGTCACGCCCAGCAGCGTGACGTTGAGCAGCAGAAAGCGCCGCTTCTCAACGCCGCCGATCCAGAAAAATGCGCCGATGCCGGAAATCACCGCCGCCAGCGTATAGGCCGCGCTGACATAGCCGGCGAAGCTGACGGGCACGGAAAAATCGGCGGCCATGTAGAGGAATATCGGGTTGAATACCATGTATTCCAGGGCATTGGTGAACTGAATAAAGGCGATGACTAGCGCTATCGCCGTCAGCTTTCTCGCGGGTGTCATAAGCATCCATGGGTTGCAGAATCAGGCCGGCAGTGTAGCGTTTGGCGTTGGTCGGGATTAGATGGTAGAAATGGCATGGTTTGTTATCAAATTAGGGATAATTATGCGCGCCAAATTGGATTTAAACCTGCTACGCATTTTCGTGACGGTGGTGGAGCAAGGCAGCTTCGTCGGGGCGGCGCGGGCGCTGGCGATGCCGACCTCCAACGTCAGCCGCTATATCTCTCAGCTGGAGCGCCAGCTCGAGCAGCGATTGCTCGAACGCAGCACCCGTTCGATGCGGCTGACGCCGAACGGCCAGCTATTGCATGAACGCACCCAGCCGCTGCTGGCGTCGCTGGAACACACCGCGCAAACCCTCAGCGAGCGGCAGCAACAGCTGCGCGGGCCGCTGCGCCTGTGCGTGCCCAATGAAGTGGGGCCATACCTGTTGGGCGAGCCGCTGGCGGCGTTCGCCGTGCAGCATCCGCAGATCGAAATCAGCTGCGTGACCAACCTGGCGGGCATGGCGTCACTGCTCGATGATGTCGATCTGGCGGTGATGATCAGCCGGGGCATGCTGGACGACAGCGACTATGTCGCGCAGCCGCTGGCGTCTTTCCCCTGCATCGTGGTGGCCGCTCCGGCGTTGCTGGCGCAGTGGCCGCCGTCGTCGGCGATTGAACAATTCACGCAATTGCCCTGCATCAGCACGGTGGATGCGCTGAAGGGGATGCCGTGGCAGTTCGTCCGCCCGGACGGAACCTTCGTTACCGTCCCGGTCAATACGCGCTATCGCGTCAACAGCGGGGAGATGGCGCTAAAGGCGGCCTTGGCCGGCGTGGGGTTCGCCATGCTTTCCGAACTCGGCTGCCGGCCGTTTCTGGCCGACGGCCGTTTGGTTGAGGTGCCGCTGGCACTGCCGCCGGCGCCGTTGCAGCTGTATGCCGTTTACCCCGGTCGCCGCTATCTGCCGGCCAAAACGCGCGCGTTGCTGACGTTCCTGATACAGCAGGTTGGCGAGGCGGCTAACTTCTAATCACTTGTTTTTGCTCAAACTGCCAACTGCACCTAAGCTAGGAGGTGACTCAGAGGGAGCGATTCCCCGAGACCTTATTCCGTGAACATGGAGGAGTTTCGATTTGATGCGTTTATCCACATTGGTGCTGGCGATCGGCATGGCGCTGGGCTCGCAGGCACAGGCAGCAGAAACCCAACCTCACGCCGACCATAGCGCGCTGCCCAGCGGCCAGGCGAAGGAGGCTACCGTGACCGGTGAAGCCAATCAGCACGACAAGCAAAAGACTCAGAATCCGTTCTTCTATCAAAGCCGCCTGCCGTTCCAGGCGCCGCCGTTCAACCTGATCAAGGAGAGCGACTACGCGCCGGCGATCGAGGCGGGCATCAAGCAAAAGCGGGAAGAGGTGGAGAAGATCGCCAACAACCCGGCCAAGCCTAATTTCAAGAATACCTTCGTGGCGCTGGAGCAGGCCGGTTCGCTGCTGACGCGGGTGATGAACGTGTTCGGCGCCATGACCTCGGCCAACACCAGCGACGCGCTGCAGAAACTGGATGAAGAAACCTCGCCGAAGCTGGCGGCATTGAACGACGACATCATGCTCAACGGCAAGCTGTTCGCTCGCATCAAGGCCATCTATCAGGATCGCGATGCGCTGAAGCTGGATCCGGAATCGCGCCGGCTGGTGGAAGTGACCTACAAGAACTTCGAGCTGGCGGGCGCCAACCTGTCGGACGCCGACAAGGCCAAGCTGAAGGCGCTGAACCAGGAAGCGGCGACGCTGAGCACCCAGTTCACCAACAAACTGCTGGCGGCGAGCAAGAACGGCGCGCTGGCGATAACCGACCCGGCGAAGCTGGACGGCCTGTCGGAAGGCGAGCTGGCTGCGGCGGCGCAGGCGGCCGCCGAACGCAAGCTGGAGAAACAGTGGCTGCTGGTGCTGCAAAACACCACGCAACAGCCGCTGCTGCAGAGCCTGAAAGATCGCGATACCCGCCAAGCGCTGTTCGACGCCTCCTGGACGCGTGCGGAGAAGGGCGACGGCAACGATACCCGCCAGACCATCTCCCGTCTGGCCAAGGTGCGCGCCGAGCAGGCCAAGCTGCTGGGCTACCCGAACTACGCCGCCTGGAAACTGCAAAACCAGATGGCCAAGACGCCGGATGCCGCGCTGAGCTTTATGCGCAACATCGTGCCGGCGGCTACCGCGCGCGCCGAGCGTGAGGCCAAAGACATTCAGGCGGTGATCGACCAGCAGAAAGGCGATTTCAAGGTGCAGGCCTGGGACTGGCAGTTCTACGCCGAACAGGTGCGCAAGGCCAAATACGATCTGGACGAGTCGCAGATCAAGCCTTACTTCGAGCTGAACAACGTGCTGAACAACGGCGTGTTCTACGCCGCCAACCTGCTGTACGGCATCAGCTTCAAGGAGCGCAAGGACATCCCGGTCTACCAGCCGGACGTCAAGGTGTATGAAGTGTTCGACAAGGACGGCAAATCGCTGGCGCTGTTCTACACCGACTACTTCAAGCGCGACAACAAGGGCGGCGGCGCCTGGATGAGCAACTTCGTCGATCAGTCGAAGCTTAACGGCACCAAGCCGGTGATCTACAACGTCGCCAACTTCACCAAACCGGCGCCGGGCCAGCCGGCGCTGCTGTCGTATGACGACGTGATCACCATGTTCCACGAGTTCGGCCACGCGCTGCACGGCATGTTCGCCGATCAGGAATACCCGAGCCTGTCGGGCACCAACACCGCGCGCGACTTCGTCGAGTTCCCGTCGCAGTTCAACGAGCACTGGGTCAGCGATCCGAAAGTGTTCAGCCACTTCGCCAAGCACTACCAGACCGGCGAGGCGATGCCGCAGGAACTGGTCGACAAGATCAAGAAGGCCGACAAGTTCAACAAGGGCTACAGCATGACCGAGCTGCTGTCCGCCGCGCTGCTGGACATGCACTGGCACATGCTGACGGCCGACCAGCCGCAGCAGGACGTGGACAAGTTCGAGGCCGAGTCGCTGCAAAAAGACAAGGTCGATCTCAGCTACGTGCCGCCGCGCTACCGTTCCAGCTATTTCCAGCACATCTGGGGTAACGGCTACGCCGCGGGCTACTACGCCTATCTGTGGACGGAAATGCTGGCGGACGACGCCTTCCAGTGGTTCACCGAACACGGTGGCCTGACCGCCGAAAACGGCCAGCGCTTCCGCGACATGATCCTGTCGCGCGGCAACAGCCAGGATCTGGAGAAGCTGTACATCGACTGGCGCGGCAAAGAGCCGAGCATCGAACCGATGCTGATCAACCGCGGGCTGAAGGACGAGTAAGTTCGGCCATTTCCGGTAAGTAAACAAAAGGGCGCGTTATGCGCCCTTCGTCTTTTTCGGCTTGGCCGACATTCAGCGGTTTACCACCTTGGCCGGCAGGGCCACCACCAGCAGCGAGCTGAGCAGCAGGCAGCTGGCGAAGGCCCAGAGCGCGCCGCCGCTCTTGCCGGTCAGATCCAGCGCCAGCCCCATCAGCGAATTGCTCACCAGCCCGGCGATGTTGGCCAGCGAACAGGCCAGTGCGAAGCCGGTCGCCGCCGCCGTGCCGCGCAGGAAGGTGGCCGGCAGGCTGAAGAATACCGGCACCGCGCCGATGATCGCCGCCTGGGCGATGGAGAACAGCAGCACCGTGGCCAGCGCATTGTGGGTGAAGAAGGTGCTGCCGGCCATTGCCAGCGCGCCGACGATAAATGGCACGATGATATGCCAGCGCCGTTCGCGCAGCCGGTCGGAACTGCTGCCGATCAGCAGCATGCCGAGCAGGGCGGCGACGCTGGGGATCGCCGTCAGGTAGCCGATGGTGGTGATGTCGGTGACGCCGGCGGTTTTGATGAAGGTCGGCATCCAAAAGCCCATGGCGTAGGCGCTGAGCAAAATGGCGAAGTCGATGCCGCCGAGCATCCACACTTTCAGGTTGAAGAAGCCGTCGCGGAAGCTGTGCTTGCCGTGATCGGCCTCGGCGTCGTCACGCGCCAAATCGTCGGCGATGCGCTGTTTTTCCTCGGGCGTCAGCCACTTGGCCTGCTGATAAGTGTTAGGCAACAGCCAGAAGGTCAGCACCCCCAACAGCACGCTGGGAATGCCCTCCAGCAAAAACAGCCACTGCCAGCCGTGCAGCCCGTGGCGCATGTCGAAATGGCCCATGATCCAGCCGGAGAGCGGCCCGCCGATCACGCTGGACAGCGGCAGGCCGATCATGAACAGCGCGATGATGCGGCCGCGGCGATAGGTCGGGAACCACAGCGTCAGGTAAAAGAGCACGCCGGGCAGAAAACCGGCCTCCGCCACGCCGAGCAGAAAGCGGATGACGTAGAACTGGGTGGGCGTGGTGACGAACATGGTGGCGGTGGACAGCAGCCCCCAGGTGATCATGATGCGGGCGATCCACATCTTGGCGCCGACGCGCTGCAGGATCAGGTTGCTCGGCACCTCGAACAGAATATAGCCGACGAAGAACAGCCCGGCGCCCAGGCCGAAGGCCGCTTCGCTCAGCTGCAGCGCATCGGCCATCTGCAGCTTGGCCAGCCCGACGTTGATGCGATCGAGGTAGGCCGCCAGGTAACACAGGCAAAGAAACGGGATCAGTTTCCAGGTGATTTTGCGGTACAGCAGCAGCGATTCTGCGTCCGCTTTCCCCGCCAACGGGGTGTCGACAATGGCCATGATGTTGTCTCCAGGTGGTGCGTGTTGGCCTCCGCAGGAGGCGCCTGTTGTGTTTGCGTTGCAGGGGCGCCGCCCTGTTTCGGGCGGTCGCGTGAGGCGCTGTCTGCGCCTTCGTTATTTTCGTTGCAGGTGAATCGTTGACTCATAACCGGTTCAGGTAGTCGAGCGCCTCCCGTTTGTGCACCACGTCGCCGTATTTGCTGTCGATGTCGAACAGGTTGGCTTCGTGCGGGCCGGGGTGACGATCGCCGACGCACTCGCGCACCACCATGGCGCGAAAGCCGTGCTGCACCGCGTCCACCGCGCTGGCGCGGATGCAGCCGCTGGTGGAGCAGCCGATCATCAGCAGCGTGTCGATCCCTTGCGCCACCAGCAGCGGCGCCAGCGCGGTGCCGAAGAAGGCGCTGGCGTATTGCTTGCTCAGCACCACCTCATCGGCCAGCGGCGCCACCGGCGGGCAGAACGCCGCCAGCGGGTTGCCCGCCACCATGTCCTTCATCACCGGCGCTTTTTTGACCCACAGGCCGCCATCGGCAAAATGGCCTGCATGATAGCGGATATGGGTGTGGATCACAGGAATTCCCGTGCGGCGCGCACAGGCCAGCAACTCGCGGCTTTCCTCGACCGCGCTCACCACGCCCGGCGCGAACAGCGGCGCGCCTTCGGTGGTGTAGGCCTGCATGAAGTCGATCGCCAGCAGCGCCGGGCGCCGGCCGAAGCCGAGGCGCTGGCCCCAGACGCCGCGATAATTGTCGCTGAGGGTGTCGTTCATCATGCCTCCTCAATAGGCGCCGGACAGCAGGGCGCCGGCGCCGGGGACGATCGGCTCCAGCTCCAGCGCGGTCAGCATCGCGTAAGTGGTGGCGATGGCGGCGGTGATCACCGGTTTGCCGGTTTGGGCCTCCACCGTCGGAACGGCCGGCAGCGAAGGCATCTGCACGCAGGCGGACAGCACGATAGCATCGACTTCGCGTAAGTCCATCTCGGCGACGATCCCCGGCAGCCTGGCCGGATCGTGCCGGCCGACGTCGAGGTTGTCCGGGATCTCCAGCGCGCGCCATACCTTGACCTCAATGCCTTCGTGCTGGATGTAGTCCACCACCAGCTGGGTCAGCGGTTTCATATAGGGCGCCACCAGCGCGATGCGTTTGGCGCCGATCACCTTCAGGCCGTTGACCAGCGCGCCGGCGCTGCTGATAACCGGCGCGGCGGCCTGATTGTCTTTCGTCACCTGCGCCAGCCGGGCCTGCGATTCGCGGTGGTAGCCCAGCCCCATTGCCATGATGGCCACCAGGCAGGCGTAGCCGAGCACGTCGACCCGCGCGTCGGAGAGTTCCAGCGCGCAGCGATCGGACTCGGCGTCCATCGCCGCCAGCTCTTCTTTATTGACGTGTTTCATGCGCATGCGGCTGGAGTGAAAGGTGAAACGCTCCGGGCGTATCAGCTGGCGCGCGCCTAGCATCGCCGGGATCTCGGTTTCCATCGTGGTGTTGGAGCTGGGCACGATCTGTCCGATGCGGTAGTGGTTGCTCATGTCGGTGTTCCTCAGTTAATCCAGAAAATTGCCCAGGGCGCGGAAGAAGCCGTCGAAATTGTCCCACGGGATCATGTGTCCGGCGTTCTCGACCTCGACGATGGCGATCTCCGGCTGCAGCGCGCGGATCTCCGCCCGGTCTTCGGGCTGAATGACGCCGCCTTTGCCCGCGACCATCAGCAGCGTCGGCATGGCCAGCAGCGGGTAGTCACGGTGGCTGTCCACCTGATGAAAATCGTCGTAGGCGCGTTGGATCGCCGGCTCGTAGCAGGTATGCAGCCACTCGGCGCGCAGCCGGCGTTGCTCCTCGCTCCAGGTCGGGCAGAAGGCGCGCATCTGCTCGGCGCTCATGCCCGGCAGCGACTGCCGGATAGAGTCGGCGTACCACGGCCATTGGCCGGGATAGGCGCGGCGGCCGGGGCCGGAAACCGGCGGATCGACCAGCACCAGCCGCCGCACGCCGGCGGGCTGCAAAACGGCGGCGCGCAGGGCGAAGCGGGCGCCCATCGAATGGCCGAGCAGGGCGTAACTGGCCAGGTTCAGCGCGGCGACGAAGGCGTTAACGTCCTGCGCGCAGGTCTCTGCGTCATAAGCCAGTTCCGGGCCGCTGGATGACAGACCGCGGCCGCGCACGTCGAGTACGTAGACGTCGTATTTTTCTCCCAGCCGCTCGGCGACGAAGCCCCAGGTGATCGCCGGGCTGGTGATGCCGGGGATCAGGATAAGCGCCGGGCCGTGGCCGCCGTAGCGCAGGTAGTGTTGGCGAATGCCATTGGCGTGAGCGTGGGCGCCGTAGAGGAAGGTGCTCATGCGGCGTTCTCCGATTTCAGCGCTTGCGCGTACAGGTCATAGCCGTAGACCCAGGCCGGATCTTCCTGAGTGCGCAGGAAGGTGTTGGCGTTGGACACCGCCTGCACCCTGGAGGCGCGCTCCTTGCGGTTGGCTTCATACAGCTGGAAGGCGGTGCGGTAGTCGCCGAGGCCGGTTTCCTGCAGGCAGCGGGTCAGCATGGCGGCGTCTTCGATCGCCATCGCCGCGCCCTGCGCCATGTGCGGTTTCATCGGATGGCAGGCGTCGCCGAGCAGCACCAGACGGCCTTCGCTCCACAGCGGCAGCGGTTTGCGGTTCAGCAATGGCCATTTGGTGACCTGCTCGCTGGATTCGATCAGCGCCTGCACGATCGGGTGGTAGCCGGTGAAGGTCTCGAACATCTCTTCGCGGCTGCTGTCGATGAAGCTGCCCTGGAAATCCCAGGCCGGGTGCGGCACGCCGCTCACGTAGTAATACTCGTCGCGCCGTTGGGTGGTGTAGTAGACCATCAGATGGCGATCCGCCGACCACCACTTCACGCAGTCTTCGAACGTCAGGTTGTATTTCGCCAGCTTCTCGCCGCGGATCAGCGCGCGGTGGGCCACCCAGCCGCTGTAGGTCGGCGCTTCCGCCCCCAGAAGATGTTCGCGGATGCGCGAATTGATGCCGTCGGCACCGATCACGATGTCGGCATGGGCCGAGGTGCCGTCGACGAAGTTCAGCACCACCTCGTCCCCGCGATCTTCAATCTTGCTCAGGCATTTGCCGAAGTGCAGGGTGCCGGGCTGCAGCGCGGAAAGCTGCAACGCCTGGAGATCGCCGCGGTGCACCGTCACATAGGCGGCGCCGTACTCCCGGCGGGCGAAGGCGCCCAGTTCGATGCGCGACAGATAGTCGCCGCTCTCGGCATCGCGGCTGAACCAGAAATCAGGATGAGACGCCATCTGCTCCAGCCGCTGCTCAATGCCGAGCCGGCGGAAAATCTTCAGGACGTTCGGCCCCATGTGAATGCCGGCGCCGAGGCGCGAGAACGCCGGGCTCTGTTCATACAGATCGACGGTAAAGCCGGCTTTTTGCAGCAGCCCGGCGGCGGCGGCGCCCCCCAGCCCGGCGCCGACGACGGCGATGCGTGGTTGTTTGCTCATCATGTTTCCCCTGTCTGTTGGCTTTTTTCAGCGTAGGCCCAACGCGTGGCTGGACGATCGATTTATAGTGTATGCACTAGATAACGCAAAGTTGCAAAAGTGTTAAATCAGATCTTGCTCACGCTAATTGACGGCGCATTACTGTTAAACTCATGTTAATCACAGGATTGCAGAGGGATGAAATAGGACTTTCTTATGATGGATAGTCGCAACTTGCTTTCCTTTGCTTTTTTGACTTAGATAAAAACGAGTGTGTTCACTTTAAATTGTTTGAAAAGTCACCGCCGCCTTGCGGGCGTCGGACCCCCTTGACGAGACAGGAGACAGGCCATGGCGGTCAATGAAACCCAGTTGGTACAGCTGTTCGAGCAGGTGCTTACGCTGTCGAAGGTCGATGCTTCGCAGAGCGTGGCGATTTTGAAAAGCCATTATTCCGATGCGCGCACGGTGCGCGCCGCGACCGACGCGGCGCTGCGGCTGGGTGCCAGGGTGTATGCCGTCGAGCTGCCGGCGTTCAACCATCCGCGGGCGATGGGCAACGACATGACCGCCTATTGCGGCGATACCGCGCTGACCGGCAACCTGGCGGCGCAGCGTGCGCTGGAGGCTGCCGATCTGATCGTCGATACCATGATGCTGCTGCATTCGCCGGAGCAGGAGCAGATTCTGAAAACCGGCACCCGCATCCTGCTGGCGGTGGAGCCGCCGGAGGTGCTGGCGCGCATGTTGCCCAACGCGGAGGACAAGGCGCGGGTGCTGGCCGCCGCCGCCGTACTGGAGCAGGCGAAGCTGATGCAGGTGACCTCCGCCGCCGGCAGCGATTTCCGCGCGCCGCTCGGGCAATACCCGACGGTGACCGAGTACGGCTATGCCGATGAACCGGGGCGCTGGGATCACTGGCCGAGCGGCTTCCTGTTCACCTGGCCGAATGAGGAGCAGGCGGAAGGGGTGCTGGTGCTGGAGGTCGGCGATATCTTGCTGCCGTTTAAAAGCTATGCGCGCGAACGCATCACGCTGGAGATCGAACAAGGGTTCGTTACCCGCATTCACGGCGGTTTCGAGGCGGAATACCTGCGCGAATACATGAAATACTTTGACGATCCGGAGGTGTACGGCATCTCGCACATCGGCTGGGGCCTGCAGCCGCGTGCCCAGTGGACGGCGATGGGCCTGCACGACAAGAACGACGGCATGTGCATGGACGCGCGCGCGTTTTACGGCAACTTCCTGTTCTCCACCGGGCCGAATACCGAAGTGGGCGGCACGCGCAAAACGCCTTGCCATATGGACATCGCGCTGCGCCGCTGCGACATCCGCCTCGACGGGCAAACGGTGGTGGCGGACGGGGAAGTGGTGGCACCGGAGGCCTCGCGCGTGCGCCGGGCTTAATCGTTGCTGCCAACGGCGGGGGTTTGTACTATTCTCGTGGATTCCATAGATGGTGAGAGTAACGCAATGACGCCCCCCGAATACCCGTCAGCCGTGAGCGGCCAACCCGAAAATTATCATTTTACCGAGCAAGTCGGGCACCTGCTGCGCAAGGTTTATCAGCGCCACCTGGCGATTTTCCAGCAAAACGTCGGCGACTCGCAGCTGACGGCGGTGCAGTTCATCACCCTGTGCGCGGTGCGCGATATGGGGCCGAGCTCGCTGACCGAGCTGGTGCAGGTGACGGCGGTGGATCAGGCCACCATACGCGGCATCGTCGAGCGGCTAAAGGCGCGCGATCTGATCACGGTGACGCCGGATCCGGTGGATCGGCGTAAGGTGGTGGTCGGCCTGACCGACGCCGGCGCCGTGCTGCTGACGGAAACGGTGCCGCAGGCGGCGAAAATTACAGAGCTGACGTTCGGCACGCTCAACCCGGCCGAACGGATAGCGCTGATATTCCTGCTGAATAAAATGCTGGAAGATCCGCCCACCGGCTGATTCGCCCGCGCAACGTCGGTTGCCTGGTGGTCGGTGGCGAGAGGCCAGCCCATAAGACCATCAAGTGCAGGCGGAGACGCGAACAATGGCGATATCTGAAGTGCAGTCGCCCAGGGAAGGCGCGAACACCACGCTGACGGAGCATCCGCTGATGCTGTCGGTGAACGGCGAACAGCTTCATGCGCAGGTGATGGCGGATACGCCGCTCTTGCTGGTACTGCGCAACGATCTGGCGCTCAACGGCCCGAAATACGGCTGCGGCCTGGGCGAATGCGGCGCCTGTACCGTGTTGATCGACGGCGTGGCGGCGCGCTCCTGCGTGATCCCGGCGCTCGGCGTGTCCGGCCGGGCGATCGTGACCCTGGAAGGCCTTGGCGATCGCCAGCGCCTGCACCCGGTGCAGCGTGCTTTTATCGAAGAGCAGGCGGCGCAATGCGGCTACTGCCTCAACGGCATGATCATGACCACCAAAGCCCTGTTGGATCGCAATCCCGCCCCGAGCGAGGCGGAGATCCGTCAGGCGCTGTCCGGTAACCTGTGCCGCTGCGGCACCCATCTCGAAATCCTGCGTGCGGTTCAGCGCGCCATCATTCTCTGCCGCGATGAGGACGCCCACGCTCATGACTGATTCCCGTCCCTCATCGCCGAGCCAGGCCGAATTGCTGCAGCGCGACGGCGTGCTGCTGATCGTCGACAGCGTGCAACCGCCTTCGGGGCCGGTGCCCAAAGGGCAAACGCCGGTGCTGAAGCCCAGGGAGCAAGGGCTGTTTATCGCCCTGTGCGGCAGCGGCGAAATCTATGCCTTTAACGGCCATGTCGATCTCGGCACCGGCGTGCGCACCGCGCTCGGCCAGATCGTCGCCGAAGAGCTATACCTGCGCATGGATCAGGTGCGAATGGTGCTGGGCGATACCGAGCGCGCGCCGAATCAGGGCGCCACCATCGCCAGCGCCACGCTGCAGATCTCCGCCGTGCCGCTGCGCAACGCCGCCGCCGAAGCGCGCCGTTGGCTGTTGCGCCAGGCGGCGCAGCGCTTCGATGCGCCGGTGGAACGGCTGACGCTGGAGGAGGGCGTGATCCGCAGCCCGCAGGGGCAAGCGCTCAGCTACGCCGAGCTGGTGGCCGGCGGTCATGTCGAGCTGTCGATTTCCGGCGACGCACCGCTGAAACCTCAGACGGAGTATCGCCTGGTGGGCACCAGCGCCGCGCGCGTCGATATTCCGGCCAAGGCGACCGGCGAAACCACCTACGTACACGATATGCGCCTGCCGAACATGCTGCACGGCCGGGTGGTGCGGCCGCCCTATGCCGGTTACGACAGCGGCGAATTTGTCGGCACCAGCCTGCTGGCGGTGGACGAAACCTCGATCGCGCATATTCCCGGCATCGTCAAACTGGTGGTGATCGGCGATTTCATCGGCATTGTCGCCGAGCGCGAAGAGCAGGCGATCAAGGCGGCGCAGGCGCTGCAGGTCAGCTGGAAAGACTGGCGGCGCAATTTGCCGCAGATGACCGACGTGGCGCAGGCGCTGCGCGACAACCCGCATTCGACCCGGGTGGTGCACGATACCGGCGATGTGGACGCGGCGCTGGCGGCGGCCGACAGGCGTTTCACCCGCAGCTACCTGTGGCCGTATCAGCTGCATGCCTCGATTGGCCCTTCCTGCGCGCTGGCGGACTACCGGCCGGAGCGCCTGCAGGTCTGGTCAGGCAGCCAGAACCCGCACCTGCTGCGCGCCGATCTGGCCTGGCTGCTGGAATACCCGGAAGCGCAGATCGAGATCGTGCGCATGGAGGCGGCCGGTTGCTATGGCCGCAATTGCGCCGATGACGTCTGCGCCGACGCGGCGCTGCTGTCGCGCGCGGTGGGCAGGCCGGTGCGGGTGCAGCTGACCCGCGAACAAGAACATGTGTGGGAACCGAAGGGCACGGCGCAGCTGATGGAGGTGGACGGCGGGCTGGACGCCGCCGGGCACCCGGTCGCCTACGACTTTCGCACCTATTACCCTTCCAACGGCGCGCCGACGCTGGCGCTGCTGCTGACCGGTCGGGTCGAGCCGCTGCCGGTGGCCTATGAAATGGGAGACCGCACCTCGGTGCCGCCTTATGAGTATCCGGCGCTGCGTGTCAGCATCGAAGACATGGCGCCGATCGTGCGCGCCTCCTGGATGCGTGGCGTTTCCGCCTTGCCGAACACCTTCGCCCACGAATCTTATATCGATGAGCTGGCCCACGCCGCCGGCGTCGATCCGCTGGAATACCGGCTGCGCTATATCCATGACGAACGCGCCAGTGAGCTGATGCGCAGCACCGCAGAGCGCGCCGGCTGGACGCCGCATACCGAACCGATGCAGACCCCGGCGGAAGACGGCGTGCTGCGCGGGCGCGGCTTTGCCTACGCCCGTTACATCCACAGCAAGTTTCCCGGTTTTGGCGCGGCCTGGGCCGCCTGGGTGGCCGACGTGGCGATCGACAAAGCCAGCGGCGAAGTGGCGGTGACGCGCATCGTGGTCGGCCACGACGCGGGCATGATGGTCAACCCGGACGGTGTGCGCCACCAAATTCACGGCAACGTGTTGCAATCGACCAGCCGGGTGTTGAAAGAGCGCGTGACCTTTGAGGAATCAACGGTCTCCGCCAAAGAATGGGGGGCTTACCCGATCCTGACCTTCCCGGAGGTGCCGGAGGTGGACGTGGTGATGATGCCGCGCCCTTACGATCCGCCGATGGGCGCCGGGGAGTCGGCGTCGGTGCCCAGCGCGGCGGCCATCGCCAACGCGGTGTTCGACGCCACCGGCATTCGTTTTCGCGAGCTGCCGATCACCTCGGATAAGCTGCGAGAGGCGTTGAACGGGCCGGACGCCGAGCGGCAGGCCGCCCCGCCCAAGAAAAAGAAGCGCGGCAAATGGTGGTTCGGCGGTGCGGCGGGGCTGTTCGGCGCGGTGCTGGGCATCGCGGGCAGCGCCCTGCCATGGCGGGCGGAGATCGCACCGGTGGCGACGCCCGGCGCCGGCACCTGGTCGGCCGCCACGCTGGAGCGCGGCCGCCAGTTGGCCGCCGCCGGAGACTGCGCGGTTTGCCATACCGCGTCGGAAGGGGCGACCAACGCCGGCGGGCTGGCGATGGCGACGCCGTTCGGCACGCTCTACAGCACCAACATTACCCCGGACGTGGCAACCGGCATCGGCAACTGGTCGTTTACCGCGTTCGATCGGGCGATGCGCCAGGGCATCGCCCGCGACGGCCGCCATCTGTATCCGGCATTTCCCTACACCGCATTCAGTAAAATGACCGACGGCGACATGCAGGCGCTGTACGCTTATCTGATGTCGCAACCGGCGGTGCGCCAGAGCAATCCGGCCAATCAGATGCGCTTCCCGTTTAACCTGCGGCCGTTGATGGCGGGTTGGAACGCGCTGTTCCTGCGCCAGGGGGAATTTCAACCCGATCCGCAACAAAGCGCGCAGTGGAATCGCGGCGCCTATCTGGTCAATGGGCTCGGCCACTGCGCCGCCTGCCATTCGCCGCGCAATCTGCTGGGGGCAGAAAAGGGCGGCGCGGCTTTCCTGGCGGGGGGGATGGTGGACGGGTGGGAAGCGCCGGCGCTGAATCAATTGGCCAATGCGGACAAGCCCTGGACCGAGGAGCAGCTGTTTCAGTACTTCCGCAGCGGGCATTCCGCCGAGCACGGCGTGGCGGCCGGGCCGATGGGGCCGGTGGTCAGCGAACTGGCGACGTTGCCGCAGAGCGATCTGCGGGCGATGGCCAACTATGTGATGTCGCTGAGCACCAAGGCGACGCTGAATGTGGAGCCGCAGGCGCAGTTGGCGGCCCGCGCCTTGCCGGTGGCGGGGCAGTTGGCCGGCGAGCGGTTGTTCCAGGGCGCTTGCCAGGCCTGCCACAGCGCCGCTGCCGGTGGGCCGCAGCTGTTCGGCGTCAGCCCGGATCTGGCCAATAACACCAATATCTTCAGCGATCGCCCCGATAACCTGATCAAAGTGATCCTGCAAGGGATCCCCAAACCGGCCACCGCCGAATTGGGCTTTATGCCGGGCTTTAAGGACAGCTTTTCCGATCGGCAGGTGACGGCGCTGGTGAATTATCTGCGCCAACGCTATGCCGGCGACAAACCGGCCTGGCGCGACGTGGAGGCGCAGGTGGCGCGGCTGCGCGCGGAGCCGGGGAATCATTAACATTGTAAATTGTTACATTGGGTTATTGACTGGCGGCGCTCATTCGGGGATTAATGTTAGCCTGATTTTTACCTTACCTATAAAAAACAGGAAGTTAACATGACATTAACCACGCATAAAATGGAAAGCGGCCTGGCCGTAACAGTTCGTTTACCTGATAACCCGGCCAAGGTTCCGGCGATTATTCTGTGCCACGGCTTCTGCGGCATTCAGGAGCTGTTGCTGCCGGCCTTTGCCGAGGCCTTCGTCAACGCCGGTTTTGCGGCGGTGACGTTTGACTATCGCGGCTTCGGTGCCAGCGAGGGTGAACGCGGGCGGCTGGTACCGGCGCTGCAGATTGAGGATATCCTGGCGGTGAGCCGGTGGGTGCAAACGCAGCCGCAGATCGACAGCGAGCGCATCGGCCTGTGGGGCACGTCGTTTGGCGGCTGCCACGTGTTCGGCGCTGCCGCGGCCGAGCCGGCCATCAAGTGCGTCGTTAGCCAGCTGGCCTTCGCCGACGGGGAAACCATCGTGACGGGGAAAATGGCCGCCGACGAAAAACAGGCGTTCATCGCCACGCTGGACAAAATGGCGGAGAAGAAGCAGGCCACCGGCAAAGAGATGTTTGTCGCCGTCACCCGGGTGTTGAGCGATGACGAGTCGAAAGCGTTCTTCGAGGAGAACAAGGTGCGTTACCCGGCGATGGACATCAAGATCCCGTTCCTGACCGTGCGCGAAACGCTGCGCTATCAGCCGCGTGACAATGCGGCGCGAGTCACATGCCCGGTACTGGTGGTGGTGGCGGGCGGCGATACCGTGAATCCGCCGGAGCAGGGCATCGCGCTGTATGAGGCGGTAGGCAGCGCGAAGAAGGCGCTGCATGTCGAGCAGAATGCGAAGCACTATGACATGTACGCCGGCCCGCATTTCGCCGGCATCATCGGCCGTCAGATCGCCTGGTTCAACGATCACCTGTAATACCGCCTTCCCCCTGGCGCAGGAACGCCACCAGCCGCTGCGCCGGCAGCGGCAGCAGCGCCCATTCGCGCACCACCAGTGACAGGCGCCGGGTCGCCCAATCGTCCGTCAGCGGCAGGGCGCCGTGTCGGATCTGCGGATGGCGTTGGGCACTCTCTTCCGGCACCACCGCCAGCCCGGCGCCGCGCCACACCATGCGGCAGATGGCGTCGAAATTAGCGGCGCGCGCCCGTAGCCGCATCGGGCCGCCGCTGCGTATCGCCAGCCGTTCCAAATGCTGTTGCAGCGCACTCTCTTCCGGCAGGCCGATAAACTCAAAAGACAGGGTGTCTGCGAAGCTGACCGTGCGGCGGCCGCTGAGCGCATGCTCCGGCGGCAGCGCCAGCACCAGACGATCCTGCCGGAAGGGGTAGCTTGCCAGCCCGCGCAGATCGGCGTGATCCGCCACGATGCCGATATCCGCCGCCTGTTCGGCGATCGCCTGCGCGATGACCGGGCTGGGCAGCTCCTCCAGCGCGATGTCGGTGTGCGGGTGCAGCACCAGAAAATCCGCCAGCAGCTCCGGCAGAAAAGCGTCGGCGGCGACGGTATTGGCGACGATGCGCAGCTGGCTGCGCTGGCCCGGCGCGAACTCGGCCATGTCGCCCCGCAGCCGGTCGCGCTGTTGCAGCAGCGCGCGCGCGTGCTGCAACAGGCGTTCACCGGCCGGCGTCGCCTGGACGCCGCGCGGATTGCGCGTCAGCAGCGCCACGCCGGCCTGTTGCTCCAGCCCGCGCATGCGTGCGCTGGCGGCGGCCAGCGACAGCCCGACGCGCTCGGCGCCGGCGGTGATGCTGCCGGTCTCGAGCACCGCCGCCAACAGCCGCAGATCGATAAAGTCAAAATGCATGCGTTCTTCCTCTGTCTTTGCCGCAGGCAGGCTCTGCCATTGCCGCATTGTGCCGCGCCGTGCCGCCGGCCACAATCGGGCCGTTGATTGCCATAAGGATAGACGCATGTCGCTGACGTTACTCGAGAATATCGCCCTGACGGGCATTTTTACGCTGGCCGGCACGGTCAAGGGGGCGATCGGCCTGGGGTTGCCGACGGTGTCGATGGGGCTGCTCAGCCTGATGATGCCGCCGGGGCAGGCCGCCGCGCTGCTGCTGTTGCCTTCACTGGTCACCAATCTGTGGCAGTTGCTGTGCGGGCCGCGGCTGGGAGCGCTGTGCCGCCGGCTCTGGCCGATGATGCTGTGCGTCACGCTGGGCACGTTGCTGAGCTCCGGCGCGCTCACCGCCACCGACGGCCGCCTGGCGCCGCTGGCGCTGGGCGTTTGCCTGATCGGTTATGCGCTGTTGGGATTCACCCGTTTCGACTGGCGCGTTTCCGCCACGGCGGAGCCTTGGCTGGGGCCGCTGTGCGGCTTGGTGACCGGTGCGCTGACCGGCGCCACCGGCGTATTCGTCATACCGGCGGTGCCCTATCTGAACGCATTGGGCCTGGCGCGTGACGATCTGGTGCAGGCGCTGGGGCTGTCGTTCACCGTCTCGACGCTGGCGCTGGCCGCCGGATTAGCCTGGCATCAGGCGCTGCCCGGCGCGCTGCTCGGCGGTTCGCTGCTGGCGCTGCTGCCGGCGCTGGGCGGCATGTGGCTGGGCGGGATCGTGCGTCGTCACAGCAGCCCGCTGATTTTTCGCCGCCTTTTCTTTATCGGGTTATTAATCTTGGGAATTGAGATTGTTTGGCGTTCAATTAATTAAATCGATAGCATTTATGTGTAATTAGGTCAGGTATATTATTCTGTATTTTATTCTAATATGATTATTTCCAGCATTGAGAATACACTTTCAGTCATTCTTGTCAAAAAACAGCCCTTGTGGCAGCGGTTACGGAGCCAGTGGTTTCTGGAGTAATGGCAGCTCTACAGGAAATGGGTATGGCGGCAATGGCACTGGACCGAGAGAGGCCAGAGAATCCGGAACCAAACGCTAATTAACCGCTGCAATCCTAGCACAGAAGTAAAATTCTGTGCTTTTATGGGGGATATGATGAGTAAATATGTTGTTTTTATAAAGAGTGATGAGTCAAGGGTGCTGAGAAAGGAAGTGGTTACACGAGAAATAATTAAAGATATGAAGCAAAAGGGGTTCAGAAAGCATCATGTTGAAGTAGACGCTGAGAACGAGAATGATGCCATTAACAAACTAAATAAGAACAGCAATGACTATTTGGACTCATTGAGAAACTTTTCCGGTGATTTATTACTCTGTTCTATTTTTGTCATTGCTATGGTCATGGTTTATTTATTCAGATGAGCCATAATCCAGTTTTGAATCATTCAATTTTTTATACTATACGATTGCCCGCTAAAACCCCAATAAGGCTCAGGCCTGCGGCCCACTCCAACTGGTCTCCTGTATGCCGGAGAGGAGACTTTCGCCGATTTTGCTCTCCCGTTCTTCATACCCGCCGTGGGCGATGACCCTGCCTTTGCCGTGCGTGAGGTCGCAGCGCTTGCACGCTTTCAACACCCGTTGTTTCACTCGATAGCGGCGTCGCCCTGGCCGTAGAGGCGGCAAAAAAGTGGTGCAGGCAATGAACGGTGATGGGGCCAGGCTATTTTTTCTGCCCGCTCCTGTTTTCAATTTACGGCGCGGCGCATTGCGCGATATTCTGGTTTTCTGATGGGCTAACGGCAGATGAGGGAACCATGACAGACAGCCAGGTGTTTGAACAACAAAGCCTCGACAATCTGCTGAGCTATTGGCGGCGCCATCGCCGCCTGCCGGGCGCGCGCTATCCGGCCGGGCCGACCGACAGCCTGTGCGACGTGCCGGGCGTCAGCGTTGGGCATCACACCCTGACCGACGGCGAATGCCAGACCGGCGTCACCGCCATCGTGCCGCCGGGCGATCTGTTCAACCAGCCGCTGCCGTGCGGCAGCGCGGTGCTCAACGGCTTCGCCAAGCCGCTGGGATTGGTGCAATTGAATGAGCTGGGGGAGTTGCAGACGCCTATTCTGCTGAGCAACACCTTCGCCGTCGGCACGCTGTTCAACGCCATGGTGCGGCGCAGCTGCCTGCGCTACCCACAGATCGGCCGCGGCAGCGCCACCATCAACCCGCTGGTACTGGAGTGCAACGACGGCTACCTCAACGATATTCAGGCGATGGCGGTGCGTGAGGAGCACGTCTTCAGCGCGCTGGATAACCATTCCACCCGCTTTGCGCGCGGCAGCGTCGGCGCCGGGCGCGGCATGAGCAGCTTCGGCCTGAAGGGCGGCATCGGCACGGCCTCGCGCTATTGCCCGGGGTTAGGCACCATGCTCGGCGTGCTGGTGCTGGCCAACTTCGGCACCCTCGACTCGCTGACGCTGAGCGGCGTGCGCGTTGGCCCGGCGCTGGGCAAGCTGTTGGCGGATCCGCCGCCGCAGGTGGACGCCGGCTCGGTCATTATCATCATCGCCTGCGATCGCGCGCTGGACAGTCGCCAGCTGAACCGCATCGCCCGCAGAGCGGGCGCGGGCCTGGGGCGGGTGGGCAGCCATTGGGGACACGGCTCCGGCGATATCGCGCTGGCGTTTTCCACCCGGTTGCTGGGGGCCACGCTGCCGGACGAAAGGCTGGAGCCGCTGTTTGCGGCGGCGGCGGACGCCACCGAATACGCGGTGCTGGATGCGTTGCTGAGCGCCGAAGGCGTCAGCGGCTTCCAGCAGCATGCGCGCGCAGCGCTGGGCCCGCTGCTCGACCGGCTGGCGGCGGGCGGCACAGCCTGACGCTCGGTGTGCGCTAAACGAAAGGTGCTACCGGTTTTTTCGGCTTACTCTTCCTGCCAAGCGCTCTTAACGGCATTTCAATGATTCTGTAATTGAATTCCGACATCAGCAGCGTTGCGGTCAAGAAAAACGTCAGGTACAGGGCAGTATGCAGGCCGTCGTAGCGGGTGGCGGCGGAAAAGAAGAGGATTTTGGTTAGGGCCAGCGCGACCACATGGGTTAAATAGATAGAGTACGATCGGGACCCGATGTAATCGCAAAACACGCGGACGGCGGGATAGCTTGAAAAGCAACCGCGGTTATAGCTGGCGAGTAACACTAAAAAGCCGGAAACCATGGCGGTGATACCGACCGAAAAACTGAGGAGCGGTTGAGGGCTGGAAAGCAACGCCAGTAAGAGCAATGCGATCATGAAAGCCCCGGCGCAGAAGGTTTTGCTCTCAAGCAGTCTGGGGCAGGGGCGTGACGAGGGGGCGTTATGTGCAAAGATGGCAATAATGACGCCCAGTGCGACCGCATCCGTTCGTAACGGCCACATGACTGGCGTTGCCGCGTTCAATGTTCTCGGCAAGAAAACTTGGGTGATGAAAACGATAAAGAAAAAGAGCGCAAGCTTCCTGTCAGTCAAGAAGAAAGCGAGTAGGGGTAAGAGCAGATAAAACTGATTCTCTAATGACAAACTCCAGTAAATGCCAAGTTCGCCGCAGGTGCCCGCCGGCCGACACTCGATAAAGTAAAAGTTCTGCGTTTGAGTAAGGGCATGCAACGCCGAGGAGGACATGCTCTCAAAGGGAATAATCTGACCTTTCCCGCCCCAAATAGAGGCCAGCAGCAGAACGATAACGATCCAGAAAATAGCCGAAGGCATGAGTCGCCAAAAACGTTTTTTCCAGAATGGCACGGTAAAATTGACAAAAGCACTGAGGCTTTTGTCTTTTGGCACCGTTGACAAAATTGACGAAGTGATAATAAAGCCCGATACGCAGAAGAAGAGATCGACGCCGCTGCCGAAGCGTGCATAGTCCAGAATTCGCCAGTAGCGCGAATCCGGGCTGAGTATCCCCGCGACATGCGCCAGAATGACGAAAACGATCGCGACGGTTCTCAATACTTCAATATCATGATTTTTTTTCGATATGGCGGGTTGCTGCATGAAAAACATCCAAAATTAACCAAATGGTGACGATGTATTTTGGCCGGGAGTATATCCTATTCCAAGGCCGGGAACGTAAACCTGAAGGTAATGCAACGCATTGTTGCTCGACGGGCCAGAAGCCGTGCACGGCGTCGATCAGATTTATGGCCAGACGGCGCGCTGATAGCAGCCCCGCCGGTGCACCGCACGATTTCTCAACGAAAAATCCCTTATCAAGATTAGGCCTGCTGGATAATAGGCTACGCTAATTATTGCTCTGTTGCGCTATATCACCTGACGGGCGCGGCAAGCCATTCCATAACAAGATTTGTTTCGCCGAAGGCAGTGACGCCTTCGGCTTTTTTGGAGTCATGAGCAATGAGCATATCCCAAGTTCCGCTTTCGCGGCGGCGGTTTATCGTCGGCGCCGGGGCGTTGGTGATCGGCGCCTATCTGCCGTCCACCGGCGCGCTGGCGCGTTCGGCTGCCCCGGCCGCCTCCGGCGCGGCGGCGTTTGACGCCAACGCCTTCGTTCAGATCGGCGCCGACGGCGTCGTCACCGTGATCAGTAAACACACCGAAGTGGGCCAGGGGGTCTATACCGGCATGGCGACGCTGGTCGCCGAAGAGCTCGATGCCGATTGGGCGCAGGTACGGGTCGTCGCCGCGCCGGTGGACACCAATATCTACAAAAACCTGACCTTCGGATTCCAGGGCACCGGCGGTTCCAGCTCGGTGGCCAATGCCTATGAGCAGATGCGGCGCATGGGCGCCATGGCGCGTGCGCTGCTGGTGCAGGCCGCCGCACAGAGTTGGAAAACCTCGGCGCAGGAAATTACCGTGCAGGCGGGCAAGATCCGCCATGCCGCCAGCGGGCGCGAGGCGGGCTTCGGCGAATTCGCCGCGCTGGCCGCCTCGCTGCCGCCGCCCGATCCCGCCAGCCTGACGCTGAAGGATCCGGCCAATTTCACCCTGATCGGCAAAACGCGCGGCCTGCACCGCGTCGATTCGCTGGCGAAAACCAACGGCAGCGCGCAGTTCTCGCAGGATATCCATGAGCCGGACATGTTGACCGTCACCATCAAGAAGCCGCCGCGCTTCGGCGGCAAGGTGGCGACCTTCGACGCCGAACGGGCGCTGGCGGTGCCGGGGGTGGTGGCGGTGAAGCAAATCGCCACCGGCGTGGCGGTTTACGCCAAAAACACCTGGGCGGCGATCCAGGGGCGGGAGCGGCTGAAGGTGACGTGGGACGACGCGCAGGCCGAACGGCGCAACACCGAGGAGATCTACGCCGAATTCCGTCAGGTGGCGCAGAAAACCGGCGTGGTGGCGAAGAGTCTCGGTAAGCCGGACGAGGTGTTCGACAAGGCCGACAAGGTGATCGAGGCCGAATACACCTTCCCCTATGTCGCCCACGCGCCGATGGAGCCGCTGGACGGCTATCTGTTCTGGGACGGCGAGAGCGTCAAGGCGCGCTACGGCTGCCAAATCCAAACCCTCGATCACAAGCAGCTGTGCGATCTGTTCGAGTTGCCGCCGGACAAGGTGCAGATTGAAACCATTCTGGCGGGCGGCAGCTTCGGCCGGCGCATCGATTTAGGCAACCCGACGCTGGGGCCGGATCTGGCGGCCGACATGGCGGCGGCGGCCAAGGGCATCGGCCCCGGCCACGGCGTGAAGGTGGTATGGACGCGCGAGGACGACATCCGCAACGGCTGGTATCGCCCGATGATCCTGCACCGCCTGCGCGGGGCCATCCGCGGCGGCAAGGTGGTGGGCTGGACCGATACCGTGGTCGGCCACTCCTGGACGCGCCACAGCGCGATGGATGCGCTGGTGGTCAACGGCCTCGATCAGATGATGGTCGAGGGCGCCAGCGAGGTGTCATACACCTTCGAAGCCTTCCGCTGCGATGCGCACATTGTGCCGGGCAAGGTGCCGACCACCTCGCTGCGGTCGGTGGCCAGCACCCACACCGGCCACGCGGTGGAGAGCTTTATCGATCAGCTGTTGCAGGAAACCGGGCAGGATCCGGTCGAAGGGCGGTTGGCGCTGATGGGCGATGCGCCGCGTGCGGCGGGCGTGCTGCGCGCGGTAGCGAAAGCCGCTGACTGGCAGGGCGCGAAAGTGGTGGACGGACGCGCGCGCGGCGTGGGCGTCGCCAAGGCGTTCGATACCTATGTGGCGCAGGTGGCCGAGGTCTCGATCGGCGAAGGCGGCATCCCGAAAGTGCACAAGGTGTGGTGCGCGGTGGACTGCGGCGTGGCGGTGAACCCCGACGTGATCCGCGCGCAGATCGAGGGCGGCATCGGCTACGGCCTGAGCATGGCGCTGTACGGCAATATCACGCTGAAAGATGGCGTGGTCGAACAGTCCAACTTCAATAACTTCCGCCCGCTGCGCATCGATGAGATGCCGGAGATCGAGGTGATCATCGTGCCCTCGAGCGAGAAACCGACCGGCGTGGGCGAGCTGGGGGTGCCGACCATCGCCCCGGCGGTCGGCAACGCGCTGGCGCTGCTCGGGCGGCCGCGCACCTCGCTGAGCCTGCCGCTGCATAATCCTACCGCGAACCCGGCGTCTGACAAGGAGAGAACCTGATGATTCAATTAACCGTAAACGAGCAGCCGCTGACCTTCGAGGGCGATCCGCACATGCCGCTGTTGTGGTTTTTGCGTGACGAAGCCGGCCTGACCGGCACCAAGTTCGGCTGCGGCATCGCCATGTGCGGCGCCTGTACCGTGCATCTGGACGGTGTGCCGGTACGATCGTGCATGACGCCGGTCTCCGCCGCCGTCGGCAAAAAAATCACCACCATCGAAGCCGTGGGCGCCACGCCGGAAGGCAAGGCGGTGCAGGAAGCCTGGCTTGATCTGGATGTGGTGCAGTGCGGCTACTGCCAGTCCGGCCAGATCATGAGCGCCACCGCGCTGCTGGCGCAAAGCAAGGATCCGAGCGATGCGGACATCGACGCGGCGATGGGCGGCAACGTCTGCCGCTGCGCCACCTATGTGCGCATTCGCGCCGCCATCCACCAGGCCGCCAAGGCGTTGGGTTAGGGAGAGATGCGATGAGCAATGCCTTGAAAGGGCTGTTATGGCTGATTATCGCCGTGGTGGTGTTGGCGGGAGGATACGCGCTGTACACGCTGCTGCGGCCCACCGGCGCGGAGCCTGCGGCGCCGATCGCCGGGGCGCCGGCCGGCATCACCGATAAACTGGCGCGCGGCGAGTACCTGGCGCGCGCCGCCGACTGCGTGGCGTGCCACACCGCGCCGGGCGGCACGCCGTATGCGGGCGGCTTCGCCTTCAAACTGCCGTTCGGCACCATTTACGGCACCAACATCACCGCCGACAAGGAGACCGGCATCGGCAACTGGAGCGACGATCAGTTCGTGCGCGCGGTGCGTGAGGGCATCGGCCCGCAGGGCAACCTGTATCCGGCGATGCCGTACACCTCGTACACCGAACTGAGCCGCGACGACGTGCTGGCGATCAAGGATTATCTGTTCAGCCTGCCGCCGGTGAAGCAGGCCAACCCGCAAAACGATTTGTCGTTCCCGTTCAACCAGCGTTGGGGCATGAAATTCTGGAACCTGGCGTTCTTCCATGAGCAGCGCTTTGCGCCGGATCTCAACAAGGACGAGCAGTGGAACCGCGGCGCCTATCTGGCGACGGCGCTCGGCCACTGCGGCGAGTGCCATACGCCGCGCAATCTGGGGTTCGGCCTCAACCAGAGCAAGCACCTGAGCGGTGAAGTGGTGCAGGGCTGGTTCGCCGCCAACATCACGCCGGATAAGCAGACCGGCATCGGCGGCTGGAGCGACCAGCAGCTGTCGCAATATCTGGCCACCGGCCATGCCCCGGGGCGCAGCAGCGCCGCCGGCCCGATGGCGGAAGCGGTGGAAAACAGCCTGCAGTTCCTGACGCCGGAAGACAATCTGGCGCTGGTGAAATACCTGCGCGATATCGAACCGATCGCCGGCGACGGCGCAGCGGCGGTGAACCTGCAGCCGAAGGGCGCGGGGGCCTCCACGCCGATCCTGCCGGGCGGGCAAGACAGTTCGCTCGGGCGCCGGGTATTTGCCAACGACTGCAGCGGCTGCCACCAGTGGAACGGGCCGGGCCGCCAGAGCGAGTACGCGTCGCTAGTAGGCAGCACGGCGGTGAACGATCCGCAGGGGCGCAGCGTGGTGCAGGCCATCCTGAAGGGGACGAGCATCAGCATTGGCGATCGGCATGAAATGATGCCGGCGTTCGGCAGCGCCTATTCCGACGAGGAAGTGGCGGCGGTCGCCAACTTCGTGGTCGGCCACTTCGGCGATAAGCAGGGCAACGTCACCGCCAAACAGGTGGCGGAGCAGCGCAAGCAGTAGCGCATCGCGGCCGCCACGGCGGCGTGCAGGTTAAAGGCGGCGATATCGCGGATATTGCCGCTTTTTTTATTGCCGGCATGCCGGCGGCAGTGTGACGCTCAATCAAAAATCAGAGGGGGGACCGTGATAAAAATCGTAACGTTGTTAACCAATCAAAACTACCTGGCCTGTCTTGTAGCAGCATTACTCTTCATCGTTACGGCCGATACCAACCATCTGCGTGATAGCGTTAACTATGGGCTGCAGGCCGTCTTTGATGCTGAAGGATAACAGTAAACAAACCCACCGATGAGGTGGTTTTTTTGCTTTCTAGGGGGTGCTTTACCCAGCAAGTGAGATTCGTTATCATTTGCCTGGTTGATTGTTACTATAAGGATGTAGAAATGCAAAAGTCACTATTGGTTGCCCTGGGGGTGATAGTTCTATCAGGATGTGCAGGCCAGAACGATGATTATCAATTGAATAGCAAACAATCGTCTGCTCAGAAAGACAGCAAAGAGTGGAAGGAGTTTGTTGCTCCTCTGTCTACCAAAACGCAATCACCACAAGACAGACTGATGAAGCGTGCTGAGAGAAACTACTAACAGAGAAAAGCCCATTTGAGTGGGATTTTTGCTTTCTGGCATTAGTGTTTTTTTAATGGTATATCACTCCCAAAATTCGCTATGAACTCAGGGTTAAAAGCTATCGCGAGCACGACTGCCGCCAGAACCAGTATCAACATTTTCTTTTGCATAGTGACCTCATAGCTATTTAGCCAGAAGCCATGTTGTCACGCTGACCACACTTGATTCCAGGGAAAAGCCCGACAAATCGCGGGCGAAAACCGCTTTTCGTTGCCTACTTCATGCTCTCTGCTACCATGTAACGACTTGTTACTTGTCTATGGAAAAGGACGAAATGCTTAAGTTGATTGGTGGGCTGCTGATTTTAGTTGGTGCAATTACTGTTGGTTACGCTATCGGCATGGAAGTTACTGTTGGCTACGTTGATAAGGTTTACAACAGTGGGCTGATGGCAAACCGAGAGATTTACACAATTGCAGGTAGTGCAACGGCTATTATCGGCACCTTAGTTGCTATGACTGGGGTGATTGCTGAGTTTTTGGAAAAAAGAGAAAACGAAAAGTTAGACATCTTGAAAAATATCAAGAATGGCTTAGCTGACCACCTAGAGAAATAATCTCTCTCGAAAAAATTATTTATAACCTCGCTTCGGCGGGGTTTTTTTATGCCCGGAGAACACTAAATGTCAGAACAAAACGGCGGCAGCCTCGTCTATCAGGTCGATATCGACACTGCAAAAATGATCACCGGGAGCCGTAGGGCATCTGTTGTTCTTGAGAAGATGGAAAAACAGTCAGGAAAGGCAGAGGCCAGCTTATCAAAACTCGAGCACCAGGCCGGTTCTACAGGCTTAACTCTTGGCACTCTGCCACGTGTCGCTAAAGCTGACCAGATGACCACCGGCGGCAGTGCGCAATATTGGGTGGGCAAGGCGGGGTTAGCCCTGGCTTAATTGATTGAAAAGATAGTCAAAGACCACGCGCACGCGCGCCGGGCAGGCGTGCTGATGCGTATGATAGAGGTTGACCGGCCAGGGCGGCGGGGCGTCGCCCGGCAGAACGGCTACCAGCTCACCCGCAGCGAGGTGTTTTTCAACCAAATACCCGGCCAGTTGGCCAAAGCCTAAACCGGCGAGCACCGCTTTACGCTCTATATCGGGCGTGTCGGTGACGAAGGCGGCGGACTTCGGGTAGAGATAACGTTTTTGGCTAAATTCCCAGGGCCAGTAGCGCCCGGTCTTGCGGTTCACCAGCGCGACAATCGGCAGATGGGCGAGTTGGTCTACCTGCTCCGGCGGCGGCAGGCGATCGAGCAGCGTCGGCGAGGCAACCAGATGGAAAGGCATGGTTCTGGGCTGGCGAACGATACAGGTTTGGTCGTGCAGAAAGCCGATGCGAATGCCGATATCAATTCTTTCTTCGACCAGATCGCTGTGGATATTCGACAGGTGGAACTCGATCGTAATCGCAGGATACTGGCGCGCGAATTCCGCCAGTATCGGCATGACGACCTCGCTGCCATAGGTATGCGGCGCCGTAAGGCGCACCACGCCGCCGAGATCTTCCGCCGCTTTCCCCTGCGGCTGAAACAGCCTGTTCACCTGATCCATCGCCGTTTTGGCCTGCTCAAGAAAGCCGAGGCCGAAATCCGTGATTCTCACGCTGCGGGTATTGCGGTGGAACAGCTGCTCACCGAGCACCGACTCGAGCTCTTTGATGGCTCGGGTGACTTTTTGCGGGGAAATGCCGAGCCTGGTCGCCGTGTGTTTAAAGTTCATCTCCTCGGCGGCGGCGCAGAAAATGCGCAAGGCTTCTTGTCTGTTTTGCACGTTGACCTCTTTGTTCCAAAAAATGGAATTCTCAAAGCATAACACTTCCATTTACCGGGCGGAAACGGCGGATAAAGTATTCGCACTGACCCTAACAAGAGGAACGAGAGATGAACCGTATTTCAGGCAAAGTGGTGGTGATTACCGGCGCCAGCAGCGGGCTGGGCGAGGCGACCGCATTACATCTGGCCGCGCAAGGGGCGACGGTGGTGGTGGCGGCGCGCAGGAAAGATCGTCTTGATGCGCTGGTTCGGCAAATCGTTGGCGACGGCGGCACCGCGTTGGCGCTGCAGGTGGATGTGACGAAGCGTCAGGAGGTCGAAGCGATGATCGCCCAGACCGTCAGGCAGTTTGGCAAGATTGATGTCCTGGTCAACAACGCGGGGCTGATGGCGATCGCACCGCTGAGTGCCGTGAAGGTCGATGAATGGGAACGGATGATCGATATCAATGTGAAAGGCGTGCTGTACGGCATCGCGGCAACCTTGCCGCTGTTCGAAAAGCAGCAATTCGGTCATTACATCACCATTTCCTCCATTGCCGGCAAGAAGGTGTTCAGCCCCGGCGGCACGGTCTATAGCGGCACTAAATTCGCGGTCAGCGCGATCGCCGAAGGTTTGCGTCACGAAGTTGGCGGAAAGATCAGAACCACGACGATCGCCCCCGGCCTGATCGACACCGAACTGAAACAGGGCAGTTCGCATGCGGAAAGTTTGCAGGCCGTCGGCGAACTCTACCAGAGCCAGGCAATTTCCGCCGATGCCATCGCGCGCGCCATCGCCTATGCGATCGAACAGCCTTCGGACGTGGATGTGAGTGAGATTGTCATCAGGCCGACCGTGCAGGAGTTTTAAATCGCCAGGGGGCATTCCCAGGGCTTTTAGCCGTATCTTCTTATCGTTATGAGGTTTTCTATGCGTCGCAATCTGCTTATTGGCGCCTTTTTCGCCGCTTTTTCTGCCGCTGCAATGGCCGCGGCGCCTTTTTCTACAATAGACAATCCCGGGTTCTACCGGATCATGCTGGGTGATGTGGAAGTGACGGCCCTGTCTGACGGCATCAGCCCGATGCCCGCCGATAAAATCTTGATCAACACCCGGCCGCAGCAGCTTGAAAAGGCGATGGCGGCCAACAACCTGTCGCTGCCGTTACCGACCTCGGTGAACGCCTACCTGATCAATACCGGAAGCAAGCTGGTTCTGGTCGATGCAGGCACCGGCGCGCTGCATGGCGAAGCGCTGGGCAAAATGATGAAAAACCTGAACGCTTCCGGCTATCAGGCGGAGCAGGTGGATGAGATTTATTTAACGCACCTGCATCCCGACCATGTGGGCGGGTTGATGGCGGACAAGCGTCTCGCCTTCCCGAACGCCACCGTCTGGGTGGAAAAGGACGAAGTCGCTTTTTGGCTGAGCGAAGAGAAAAAACGGCAGGCGGAAGAGAAAGATAAACGTTTCTTCGATGCCGCCATCGCCTCATTGCAGCCTTACGTCACGGCGGGGAAACTCAAAACGTTTGAAGGCAATCAGGCGCTCACCCCGGGCATTTCGGCTATCGACACGCGTGGGCACACGCCAGGGCACAGCGTGTTCGCCGTCGAAAGCAAAGGGCAAAAGATGGTGATTCTGGGGGATATGATCCACGTCGGCTCGGTGCAGTTTCCCGATCCGAATGTCGCCATCGCCTATGACATCGACGTCCCCGCCGCGGTTGCGCAGCGCAAGCGGCTGTTCGATGACCTCGCGCAGCAAAGGGCGCTGGTCGCAGGGGCGCATTTGTCCTTCCCGGGCCTTGGCTACATCAATAAACAGGGGAAAGGTTACGACTGGCAGCCGTTGAACTATGGCGCGATGAATCCACATTAATCGGCATGAGAGCAAGGCAAGAAGGCAGACGAACAATGTGAAGGGGCCAGGCGGCCCCTTTTTTCCGACGTTCAGAAAGCCGCTTCCGCGCAGAGCGCAGGGCTTTCACGCCGTACGTTGTGTGTTATTTTGGCCGCTGTGGATAACCGGCAATCGGGTAAAAGAGGATGGGCAATTCGGCATTTATGCATCGTTTTGACGCATTGGGCGGGCTTGAACTGCTCGTCGCGGACTTTTCAGACCATCGGTTTGACGTGCATTGGCATGATACCTGGTCGATTGGCGTTGTCCTGCGCGGCGCCAATAACAACAGCGCCAAAGGCGATGCCGACGGTATCGTCAGCCGTGGGCAAGTCAGCCTCATCGCGCCGGGGCAGATGCATGCCGGGACGGTGCTGGGAGAAGAGGGATGCCATTATTTCATGTTTTACCCCAGCCACGAGATGCTGCTGGACGTGGCGGAAAACATGGAGATGCCTCTGCCAGCGGCAGTGAAGGGGAAGCATATCGACCATGCGCCTTTCGCCAACCGGCTGTGTGAGGCCGCGACGGTATTGACCGCGGCGCAATCCAGCCGTTTCGACCGGGAGGTGGCCTGGAGCCACTGTGTGGCGGATCTGCTGGCGGTGTGTTCCCCGCGGCGCGCGCCATTGGCAGACGCCGGCATCGCACCGGGCTTGCGCAGGGCGAAAGAGTATCTGCACGATAACCCGGCGCGGGAAGTGCGTCTGGAGAGGCTGGCGCAGGCCGCCGGTCTGTCCAGGTTTCACCTTTGCCGCCAGTTCTCGGCAACATTCGGCTTGTCGCCGAGCCGCTATCAGCGGCAGCTTAGGCTGCAGCAGGCGAAGGTTTTGCTATCCCGGGGCGGCGACATCGCGGAAATCGCCGTCGCCTGCGGGTTCGCCGATCAGTCGCACCTGGGCAGGGCGTTCAAGTCGAGTTACGGCGTGACGCCGCGCGGCTATCGCGATCGCTGCCTGTGAGCAATATCGTTCTATCTCGCCGACTTACGGGGGCCGACAATGCGCCTATTTACGACGCGAGAAAATCATGGTCATCGAATTATCCACGCTGGGTTTATTTGCCCTTTCGGCCGCCGTCTTAACGCTTATTCCCGGCGCCGATATGCTTTGCGCACTGTCCAATGCCGTCAGCCAGGGAACGAAAGCGGGGCTGATTACCGTATTGGGGGCGGTCACCGGAGTGATATGCCACGTCTGTTTTGCGATTGCCGGCGTCACGGCACTGATCGCCTCTTCGCCGCTGCTGTATCAGCTTTTCGTCATCGGCGGCGCGCTGTACATCATGTGGGTCGGGTTGGGCATTTTTACCCAGGCAAATGCGATTGGCCTGGAAAGCCACGGCGAGCGCAAAAGCCGCAAAAGGCTCTATTCGCAAGGATTGCTGACCAACCTGCTTAACCCCAAGGCCATTATTTTCATGCTGGCGTTTATTCCGCAGTTTATTCGGGTGGAGGCGGGCAGGCCGGGAATGCAGATGCTGATATTAGGCATTGAACTCATCGTCATCATGTTTCTGATCGAAGTTCCCCTGGTATTTCTGGCGGGAAAGATCGCGCTGAGTATAAAACGGCGTCCGGTCATTGGGATTTATATCAATAAATGCTTCGGTGGCGTCATTCTGTTATTAGCCTGCACCATTTTGGCCGCGCGTTTACTCTAAAAATGCCACTTCTCTTTTAGGCAAAGTTGTTCGTTCGATAAGGTTTTATGTTCGCCCCGCTATGCTGCACGGCGAGCATTTACCGTAATCTTCTCCCGAGTTTCACAGACACTGAGGAGAATGACGAATGAAACGCTTTGAAAATAAAGTTGCCCTAGTGACGGGCAGTTCAAAGGGCATTGGCGCCGCCATTGCTAAACGCCTGGCGGCGGAAGGCGCCGTGGTTTTCATTAACTATTCCCGCGGGCGTGAAGATGCTAACCGGTTGGTTAAAGAGATCAATGAGCAGGGCGGCGTCGCTTTTCCGCTGCAGGCCAATGTCGGCATTGAGGCCGAAGTCAACGACCTGATGCAAAACATTGTCGAGCAGTATGGTCGCCTGGACGTGCTGGTCAATAACGCCGGGGTTTATGCCACCAATAGCCTGGAAGCCTTCAGCGACGCGGAATATGAAAGGCACTTCAATTTAAATGTCAAAGGGCTGATTTATTGCTGCAAGGCGGCGGTCGCCGCCATGCCTGAATCGGGCGGCAGCATCGTCAATATCAGCTCCAGCGTGACCTCGTTTACGCCGGCCAATTCGCTGGTTTATACCGCTTCCAAAGCCGCGGTGGACTCGATCACCAAGACGCTGGCCAACGAGCTTGGCGGGCGCAAAATCCGGGTCAATGCGGTCAATCCTGGCTTGGTCATCACGGAAGGCGTGCATGACAGCGGCTTTTTCGATACCGATTTCAAAACGCACATTGAATCCATCACCCCGCTGGGGCGCATCGGCACACCGGAGGATATCGCCCCGGCCGTGGCCTATCTCGCCTCGGACGAGGCGGGTTGGGTGACCGGCGAGAGCCTGATCGTCGGCGGCGGTTTGCATTAATTTAGCGAAGAATGGAACAGAAATGACATTAGATAAAGCCTACGGGCCACTGATTAACGGCGTATTCGAGCTGGATGGCACGGACATTCATCCCGTGATTTCCCCCTCGACCGGGGAGCGCCTGGCGGATTTGCACTACTGCAACGAACGGGACGTCGAGCGCGCCGTGTTGGCGGCGGAAGCGGCTTTCCCCGTCTGGAAGGCATTAGGGCAGCAGGCCCGCGCCCGCCTGGTGGCGCAGCTGGCGGATGTGCTGGAAAGCGATCTGGAAAGAATGGCGCAAATCGACGCGCGGGATGTGGGCCGCTGTATCAGCGAAGTGCGCCGCGATTATCAAACGGCGGTCAGACACTATCGCTATTTCGCCGCGGTTGTCATGGGGCACGAAGACAGCGGCAGAAGCATCGCGGACGGCTACAGCCTGGCGAAACGCGAGCCGCTCGGCGTCTGCGGGCAGATTATCCCCTGGAATGCGCCGGCGATCATGGCGGCGTTCAAGCTGGCACCGGCGCTGGTGACCGGCAACACGGTGGTGCTGAAGGCCGATGAAAACGCCTCGCTCTCCACGCTGGAACTGGGCAAGATGATCGCCAACATTTTCCCTGCCGGCGTCGTCAACATCATTACCGGGCTCGGGAGCGTGGCGGGGGCGGCGCTGACCGGCAACCGCAAAGTGCGCAAGCTTTCGTTCACCGGCAGCACGGAGGTGGGCAAGCGGGTGGCCAAGGCCGCCGCGGAGCGGCTGGTGCCCGTCACGCTGGAGCTGGGCGGGAAGAGCCCCAATATTGTGTTCCCGGACATCGAAGACCTGGACGCGGTGGTGGACAACGTGACCTTTGCCGCCATCCACAATAACGGCCAGTCCTGCCTGGCGGGCACCCGGCTGTTCGTTCACGCGGACATTTACGACCGTTTCAGCGCCAAACTGGTGACGGCTTTCGAACGGGTGCGCGTCGGTTCACCGCTGGCCGAGCAATCCCGGGTCAGCTGCCTGGTTTCTGAAAAGCAGGGCGAGCGGGTGCTGGCTTATATTCGGACCGGCCTCGAGGAGGGTGCCACCCTGCTGACCGGCGGCAAACGCCGCGCCGTCGCCGGCTGCGAGCATGGCTACTTCATTGAGCCGACGATCTTTGCTGCGGAAAATGGCATGCGCATTTGCCAGGAAGAAATTTTCGGGCCGGTGCTGACGCTGATCAAATGGTCAGACTACGACGAGATGATCGCCCAGGCTAACGACAGCGAATATGGGCTGGCGTCGGGGATCTACACCCGCAGCCTGAAAAACGCCCTGGCGACTGCAGACCGGCTGGAAGCCGGGTCCGTATGGATCAACCGCTACTCGAACATTACCGATGGCACCGCGTTCGGCGGTTACAAGAACAGCGGGATCGGCCGCGAGTTCTGCAAAGAAACGCTCAATGCCTACACGCAAATAAAAACCATCACGCTGCAGACGGATCTGCCCGCGGCCTGGTTTGCAGAATAAGGATAAGACCGGCACAGGGACGTGCCGCCGCTGGCCGCTTCAGGAAATATGGCTGCCGATATAACTCCTTGGCGACGCGCCCATGCTTTTCTTGAACGCGGTGCTGAAGGCGCTTTCCGATTCATATCCCAGGTCAAAGGCGATCTGGGATATTTTTTCTTTATTGGCGACCATTCGCTCGATGGCCAGGCTAAAACGCCAGATGCGAATGTATTCGTTGACGCTGTAGCCGGCCAGCTTTCTGAAGCGGGTGGTGAAGGCGGTGCGCGACATGCCGGCCACGCCGGCGAGCTCGTCCAGGCGCCATTTTCTGCCCGGTTGGTCGTGTATGCGGGTCAGCGCGAGGCCAATATGTTTGTCCGCCATCGCGTAAAACCAGCCCTCACCGCGGCCGAGCGCGCCGGAAGAGAGCAGCATGCGCAGCGCCTGCGTCAAAATGATCTGCAGCAGATGCTCGGTGATGAGTTCACTGCCCGGGCCGGGATTTTCTATCTCCGACGAGAGGCGGCTCAGGAAATCCTTGATGCCGGCGTTCTCCTCCCGCTGCGTTTTGATCACGATGGGTTCGGGCAGGCTGGTGATAAAGCGGAAGGTATCGTTGATCTGAAATACGAAGCGGCAACCCACAAAGGAGAAATCGCACCCGCCGTTGCTGAAGCAGGATGAGCGGTCTTTCATCACGTGAATTTTTGTTATATCGATGGCCGGCGCGTTAGGGTGATCAAAAATGCTGAATTCGCGCCCGCTGGATAAGATCAGCACATCGCCTTGTTCAATCGGGTAACTGTTGGCGTCGCCCGCCAGTTTAATGAAAAAAGATCCGCGCTTGGCGATATAAATTTTCATCCCGGAATAGTCGGGAAACAGCGCTTTGGTATTAGCGCTCATGTCAAACGTCACAATTTTCTGGCTGCTGATTTTTAGCCTGGAAACAATATCGGATAGCGGATCCATTATTACCTGCTTGTCTGATGCGTTTACTGTTGAGCATAGTCGCTATTGCGCCAGGGTTATGCATGATCCCGGCAGTGCGGCGAGGTGAACGCATTATGGGTGAGGCGCCAGCCGGTGTACAGGCTATCTCGCCGTCCTGTCCGAACGATAAGAAAAAAAGTGCGAACGCGAAAGTTCGCGATCCGGTCGGGTGCTACGATCGGTATTTTCCATGATGGTGGCATAATGACTTCTAACCAGACAAACCGCAGCCAGGTGAGCCTATTGGCGGCGTTGACGATCGCTTTATTTTTTATCTTGTTGAACAGCGGCTCTCCTACGCCGTTATATCCCCTCTATCAAGAAACCCTTGGCCTGAGTAATATCGACCTGACCTTCATTTTCTCTTCCTATGGGTTTGGCGTATTGCTGGCCTTGTTTTTATCACGCAGGCTCACCATCACCGATAAAAATGCCCGGCTGCTGGTGGTGGTGTCGCTGATGGTGGTGGTGGTGCCAACGCTGTGCTTTTCCTTTGCTCGTTCTTTGCAGGCGCTGTGCCTGTTCAGGTTTATCTCCGGTTTAGGGGCCGGTACGGCCACGGCCATCATCAACATTTTGTTGATTAACGTCAGCCGCGGCGACAGCGCCAAACGCGCCGCGCTGTTGGGCAGCCTGGCTTTGGTGACCGGCCTGGCGCTGGGCCCGGTGATCAGCAGCGTTTACGCCCAGCTGGCGTTTTACCCGCTCACTTCGCCGGCGGTGACCATCGCCGCGTTGGTTTTCCTTTCCGCGATCGCCATCGTCCTGCTTTGGCCGAAGAAAGGATTGCCTACCCTCGGCGTTGCGGACACGACAACGGCAGAAAAGGGCGCCGGTTTTAGCCAACCGCTGTTCTATCTGCTTGCGCTGTGCGTGTTTATCTCCTGGTCATACGCCGCGCTGATCCTGTCGTTGGGGCCGACGGCCGCGATCCAGGTCTTCGGGCTCCAGTCACCCGCGGGCTTTGGCTATATCGCTACCGGTTATTTACTGGTGGCCGGCGTGGTGCAGTTCACGATCCCGCGTTTTCTGAAGCCTGAGTTTTCTTTGGTGCTAGGGCTGATTGCGCAGGTTTTCTCTATGGTGATGATGACCATGGCGCTCGAAAGCGGTTCTGTGGCCAGCGCGGCGGTGAGTCTGGCGCTGTCCGGCTTCTCGTACGGCGCGGTTTTTGTGGGCGGTGCCATCCTGGTCAATAAGCTCTCGCTAGCGGCGCCAGGGTGGAACGCGGTGTCGAAGTTTTACTTTATCGTCTATTTGTTCAATATCATGCCGCCGGCCGCAGGTTGGCTGGCGGATAAAATAGGGGTAGTGGGCGCCTTGTTCGCCGCCATTGTCCTTTTTATGGCGATATACATCGCCTTTGCCGTGCTGGCGCTGTGGGCGCTGTTGCTGAGAAAGGCCTGACGTTTCCGGCGTTGGGGAAGGGCTTTACAAGACCCCCTGGCTTTCATAAGCTTGGCGGCGTGTTTTGGCGCTGATGGCTGGCGATGGCCGCGCATAACAGCGGCTGCCGGCGAACACTCTGCTTTAACACGCCATGTTTTACATAGGTTCAGGTAAGAGAACGGCCCCATCGATGATTGCCGGCGCCCATAGAAGTCGGGCGTTGCAGTGAGGATGGGGTGATGCCGTGCCGGCTTCGGTGATGAGAGGTGTCACCGAAGCCGGCACGCATAGGTTACTGACCTGTTGATGAATTTTTGGATGGCCTGCCGTCTGACTCATTACAGGATTAACATATTGCGATGCTTACCCTAGATCATTCCTCGTCTCACCGCGTTTTTTACCGCATTCACTCCCTCTTCAACGAGTCTTTCGCACCCATGCCGTCGCGCGAAAAAGTGCTCGTTGGCCTGCATAAATAACCCTTGGGAGCCATTTTATGGAATGGAATGTAAACCAAACCACGCTCTCTCGAGCGCAGATGGTTTCCCTGCCGAAGGCGGAAGTGCATGTGCATCTGGAGGGCTGCTTTGAGCCGGAACAGCTCTCGGCCTGGGCGTTATCCTCGGGGATACCGATGCCCAGAAAGCAGGACGAGCTGCTGAATTTTAACGGGCTTGCCGACTTTCTCGATTTCCTCGATTGGTCCTGCAGCCTGGTGAGCAGCCGCGAACGCCTGGCGCAGTTAAGCTACTCCTATGCACAACGGCTGTCGCGGGATGGCGGGCTGTACGCCGATCTGATTTTCAACCCGACCCACTGGAAAGCGTGGCGCGGCAGGCTCGGTGACATGATCGACGCGATTGACGCCGGTTTGCGTGCGGCCGAAGAGGATGGATTGGCGTCCGTTGGGCTATGCGTCAGTTTGCTCCGCCGGCAAACCGCCGCCGAAGCGAGTGAGCTGGTGGATTTTTTAACCGCGCTGCGGCACCCCAGAGTGGTCGCGCTGTCCGTCGATGGCAATGAGGCCGTCACCAAAGGCAGCGGTGCGCGTTTCGCGCAGGCTTTCGCCCAGGCGGGCAGGGCCGGGTTGAAGCGAACCGTGCATGCCGGGGAGTCCAGCGGCGCAGAGGGCGTGCGCGACGCCATCTTGCTGCTGGGGGCCGACCGCATCGATCACGGCGTTCGGGCGATAGCCGACCCGGCCGTCGTGGAACTGTTGGCTGAGCGGCGTATCCCCATCGGCGTATGCCTGACCTCGAACATCAAACTGGGCGTCTATCCCGGCTATGCGGAACATCCGCTGCGCCGGCTGCGGGATGCCGGGGTCATCGCGACCATCAATACCGACGACCCGGTCTTATTGCACACCACGTTGGTGGATGAATATCTGATCTGTCAGAGCGAGTTTGCATTTTCCAGCCAGGATATCGTCGATGTGGCCCTGAATGCTTTTGCCGCCAGTTTCGCCGGCGACGAGGCAAAAACGGAGTATCGGAAGAAAATGGATCTTTGGGTTGCCTCTCTTAATACAGAAAATGGAGACAAGCGGTGAGCGAGAAGAAAATAAAATTATATTTTGACTGCGATACCGGCATCGATGATGCGATGGCGCTGGGCTATTTGCTCGCAGAAAGCGACAAGGTGGATATTCTGGCGATCGGCACGGTTTGCGGCAACGTCGCCGCCGATGCCGGAGCCAGAAATACGCTGGAGCTTGCCCGCCTGGCCGGTTTTCCCGCGATCCCCGTCGCCGTGGGGGAACGGGACTACCTGCGCCAGGCGTATCTTTGCGATGTGCAGCATATACACGGTGACAACGGCATCGGCGACATCGCGCTGGAAGCCTCACACGCCAAGCTGGCGCCGCTGCCGGCCCCCGACCTGCTGGTTGAGCTGGCCAGAGCGCACCCGGGGGAGCTGGACATCTTGGCGACCGGCCCGCTGACCAACATCGCCAAAGCCTTGCAGCTTGAGCCCGCGCTAGGAGAGCTTATCGGCACGCTGACGATCATGGGCGGTGCGGCACTGGCGCCCGGCAACCGAACGCCCGTTGCGGAGGCGAATATTGCCTGCGATCCGGAGGCGGCGGCCATGGTGTTTAAGGCGATGAAGAATATCGTGATGGTGCCGCTTGATGTCACCATGTCGCATACCTTTGAAGAGGCGGATCGGCTCAAACTGCTGTCGGCCGAGAGCCGGTTTGCGCAGGCGATAGGGCAAATGCTGGAGCGGTATATCCAGTTTTATATCAATACCTACGGCCGCAAAGCCTGCGCGCTGCACGATCCGGTGGCTGCGGTGTTGGCGGTGCAGGGCATCGGCGCCTGCCTTGCGCCTAACGTGAAGGTGACGATCGATGATTCCGACGGGCCAGGCCGCGGGCAAACCCTGTGCGATATGCGGGGACGATATATGAACTATCCGCCGCAGCCCGATGCCAACTGCCATGTGGTATTAAGCACCGAGCTTAATATGTCGGAGTTGCTGCTCGCGAAGCTGTTGTCGTTGGCGTAATTCGTCTCTATCGACAACGTCTGAGTGTATAAGAGGCCTTTCCGGAGGCCTCTGAATGAGCACTGAAGAAGGGGGAAAGAGATCGGGCTGGATTTATCGATCCGCAGAAGTGCGAATCCAAATCGATGGATGCGTTTGGTATTTGTTTAGCGCATGTTGAGTACAGTGTTTCCCCTGTGCAGTCTGATTATTGATGCGTTTTGCCGAATTAATCCGGGCCATAAAGTATTAACCAATCTTCCTTTTTTATTTTATATATGCGGAACATGTTGTGGGAAATGAAAATTTAACGTTGCATCATGACAATGATGCACGCTCCTTTCTGGAGGGCCAGCTCGATAGATTTAATTCAAAGTTCATGGGGTTAAATGCTCACGAGTATGGTGTTTATTATAAAGACGGCGATGAGAAAATAGTCGCGGGACTTTATGCAGAGTCTTACGGGGCCGTTTTTTACATCCATTATCTTTGGATTGATGAAGCGCAGCGCGGCCGGCGTTTAGGCCACCGTCTGCTGGAAGCTGCAGAGGCTCATGCCAGACAGTTGGGATGCGCCAGCGTCTCCGTGGACACGTTTAGCTTTCAGGCGCCCAATTTCTACCTGAAACAGGGTTTTCAAATGATTGGCGAGTTGGATTGCGGCAATGAAATAACACGCTCCTATCTGAAAAAATCTCTGTAATGTTCAACTGATAAACCGGCTTAGCCTGCGCGCTTCTCGACCAGAAAGTCCAGCAGCGCCCTGACCTTGGAAGACATGTGCTCACGGGAGGGGATATACAGGTAGAAGCCGGGAAACGGCTGCGACCAGGGCTGCAGGATCCGCACCAGTTCACCGCGTTCCACCAGCGCCTTCACGGCGAAATCAAAGTGCTGAATAATGCCGACATGTTGCAACGCGGCGCGGATCATGCCGTCGTCGTCGTTGGTGATCATGCTGCCTTGCGGCTCGACAGAAAAGGTATGGCGCGCGTGCCGCTCGATAGTGGAAAACTCCCATTGATAAATGGCGCCGCTGGTTGCGTGGCGAAAAGCGATGCAGTTGTGGTTGACCAGATCCGCCGGCGTGGCGGGCGTGCCGTAACGGCTGAGGTATTGCGGTGTGGCCACCGCCACCAGTTCCACCTGCGGGGTGATGGGGATCGCCACCATATGCTCGGCGAGGCTTTCACCCAGCCGCACGCCGGCGTCGTAGCCTTCGGAAATGATGCTGGCCATGCCGTCGTCCATCACCAGTTCAAGCTTCAATCTGGGATAGCGCGCCAGAAATTCGCCGACATGCGGTTCGATAAAGTGCTTGGCGGCCGTGCGCGAGGCGTTTATCCGCAGCAGCCCCGCCGGCTCGTGGCGGCTCTCTTCCAGCGTGCCGACGGCGTGTTCGATCGCGCTGAGGGCGGGGGCCAGGGCCTCGAGCAGGCGTTGTCCTTCCTCCGTGAGCGACATATCGCGGGTAGTGCGGTGGAGCAACTTGACGTTCAGCTGTTTTTCCAGCGCCTTCAGGTTTTGCGACAGCGCGGCGCGGGAAACGCCCATTTGGGCCGCCGCTTTGGTAAAGCTGCGGTGCTGCGCGATATGCGCGAACCACGCCAGTGAGGGAAGCAGGGAAGGATCCATCGATACGCTCCGCATTGTAAACCACAGCTTAACACTGTAGTCCATTCCCTGTGCTTCTCAAAGAACAATACGGTGTCTAAAGTAAGCGTTATCCCAGCGGAAGCGATGCCGAGCGCGTTTCCCGAGCCAGCAACCCTGTGAGGAACTCATGATGAAAACGGTCAAAATCAAGCGTCAGTATTGGGACATCGCGGCGGATATCCATTTCCCGCCGGATTTCGACGAGCGGAAAAAGTACCCGTCGATCATCAGCGCCCACCCGATCGGCAGCTGCAAAGAGCAGACCTCTGGCAACGTCTATGGCGCGGCGCTGGCGAAAGCCGGCTTTGTGGTCATCGCGTTCGACGCCAGCTTCCAGGGCGAGAGCGGCGGCGAACCGCGCTTTATTGAAGATCCCGCTCAGCGCGTGGAAGATTTTCGCGTCGTGACCGATTATCTGGTGGCGCTGGATTACGTTGATGATCAGCGTATCGGCGTGCTCGGCATCTGCGGCGGCGGCGGTTACGCCATCAACGCTTCGATGACGGAGCGGCGCATCAAAGCGGTGGCGACCATCACCGGCGCCAACTATGGCCGGGTAATGCGCGAAGGCATGTTGGCCAATGGCGATCCTGTGGCTTTTCTGGAGGATATTGCCCGGCAGCGCACCGCAGAGGCGCGCGGCGCGGCGTTGCGCGTGGACGTAGGCCTGTACCCAAGCGTTGAGGCGGCGCAAAAAGACGGCGCCGATATCGATCTGCGCGAGGCGACGGAATACTACCGGACGGCGCGCGGCGAGAAGCCGAACGGCGCAAACAAGACGCTGTATTCCCATAACGCGGTGGCCGTGGGCTGGGACGCTTTCCACTTGGCGGAAGTGCTGCTGACCCAGCCGCTGTTGGTGATCGTCGGCAGCAAACCCGGCCTGTTCGGCGCGTTGCGCGACGGCTATGAGATCGTGCGCCGCGCCAAATCGCAGCACAAAGAGCTGGTGGTGGTGGAAGGCTGGTCGCATTACGATCTCTACGACAAACCGGAGCCGGTAGCCCAGGCGCTGGAGAAGCTGGTGCCGTTCTTTAACGCCACGCTGTAAGCGCAGGCCGGAGGGCGAGGGAGTCTCTCCCTCGCCGTGGCGTCAGCGGCTGCGCCGCGACATCACCCGCTTGTCTTTCGGCCGATCCTGCCAGTCCTCAACCTGATTGTTGAAGTTATCCGCCAGCAGGTAGGCCGGGGTTTTCGCCAGCCAGTCGGACAACGAAATATCCTGATAAATGCCGTTGTCCATCACGATCAGCACCTTCAAATCCTCATCGCCGATGTTCTCGATGTAATGGCCGAAGCCCTGCGGCACGTAGCCGACGTCTGAAGGGGCGTACTCTTCCGTCTGCGCGTGGCCGTGCGAGCTGAACACCGTCATGCGGCCTTTGCCGGCAATATAGTATTGCCATTCGTTGGCATTGGGGTGCCAGTGCAATTCCCGGATCGCGCCGGGTTTCACGATCTCGATGATGCCGGTCATGGTGGTGGAAATGGGAAATTCTTTCGATGACACCAAATGCACGCTGCCGGCGTCATTTTCAAAGAACGGCTTTTGCTTCATTAATTCATAGCGGTGGGTCAGCGGGGCGTTATTTAATCCGCCGTCGTTTTTCGGCAATGGCAAAGTGGGCGGAATGGCGCCGCCAACAATATAGGCCTCACCCTGTTTGGCCTTGGAAAATACCGCCGCCGGCATGTCGACGCTTTTTTCCAATACCTCTTTCGGCATATGCGCTACCCAGTCGGTGATGCTGAAGGTGCCGAATTCGGAGAAATGGCCGTTATCGAACGCCAGAATAAAATGCGCGCCGTCCGCCAGCGCCTGAATGGAATGGCCGTAGCCTTTCGGGAAATACCACACGTCGCCGGGCCCGAAATCCGCCACTTCGCATTTGCCCTCGGGATCGAGGATGGTGATGCGCGCATGGCCTTCCAGCATAAACGCCCATTCGGCGGCGATGGCGTGCCAGTGCAGCTCGCGCACGCCGCCCGGCTCCAGCGTCATGTCGACGCCCGCCACGCCTTCGGAGATTGGAAACTGCTCGACGGTGGCCTCGCGCGCCCAGCCGCTGGGCAGGCTGCGTTTCTTGCTGTCGGTGAATTTGTACTTATAGAGATGCTGCGCATTAGCAGGCGGCTGGTAGCTGCTGGGAGGCACGATATTGCGGTGGTCGTCGGCAGCGGCATTTTTAGCGATGCCGCCGATCATGCCGGCGGCGGCCGCGCTGACGGCGGACACTTTCAATATATCACGACGCGATAGCATAGCATTTTCTCCAATATAAAACCGTGCGCCTGCAGAGGCAGGCGACAGGGAAGGCGCGAGCGCCATTGAAATGATTTTTTGTCATCGGCGGGAACAGGCTGTGACCCTTAAATCCTAGCGGCTGGAATTTATTGGGTAGGCGCTTATTTGTTTGCGTTTGTTACTAAGTGAGAGCGGGTTTGATTAATTCCCCGGAAGTTGAATAGTCATTAATTGGAATTAATTTTAGTCGCCGACCGGTTTAAATAAATAATAAACGAACGGCATTTTTTATTGGCCGTTCGGGCTTTTTATGACTGCCCCACGGTCTCCAGCACCAGTTGCCGAAAGCGCTCGACGATCGGCGAAGCCGGGCTGCGGCGCAGCGCCAGACAGTGGGGCGCTGAGCTGCGCTTCTTCGGCGAGGGTGCGGTAGACGATGCCGTCGCCGCCCAGCCGCCGCATTGAGCCGGGCACCACTGACAGCCCCAGCCCGGCGCCGACCAGGCTGAGGGTGGCCGGCAGGCGCGGCGCTTCCTGCACGATGCGCGGGCTGAAGCCGGCGCGGTGGCAGGCGGCCAGGATGGCGTCGTACAGCCCCTGGCCGGCCGGGCGGCGATAGAGAATAAACGACTCGTGGGCCAGTTCGGCCAGCGGCAGCGGCTGCTGCGTTTCTTGTGCCAGCCGGTGGCCCAGCGGCAGGGCGACGATCATCGGCTCGCTGAGCACCGGCTCCACGCTCAGGCCGGGAATGCCGCTGGCCGGCGAGCGCACGAAGGCGGCGTCGAGGCGCTGTTCCAGCAACGCCTCCATCAGTTCGCCGCTGCCGGCTTCTTCCAACTGGGTGGTGATGCCCGGCAGGATGTCGCGGTAGCGGCGCAGCAGGTTGGGCACGAACGGGTGCAGCGCGGCGGAACTGGTGAAGCCGATGGCGATGTGCCCCTGCTCGCCGCGAGCGGCGCGCTGCACCGCTTCGCGCAGGCGTTCGGCGCGCGCCAGCAGGGCGCGGGCCTCTTCGAACAGCACGCCGCCGGCTTCGGTGACGCGCACGCCGCGCGGCAGGCGCTGCAACAAGGTGACGCCCAGTTCATCTTCCAGCCCCTGTAGCAAGCGGGTCAGCGGCGGCTGCTGGATAAACAGCCGCTCGGCGGCGCGGGTGATGTTGCCTTCTTCCACCACGGTGACGAACGCCCGCAGGCGACGCAGTTCGATCATTGCCATACCTCAAAGGTATCTTTGGTTGTTCTGGAATGCATTAGACATCATGGCACGGCGGCGCGCATGATACCAGACATCAAAACAAGCGATGTGGAATGGCAATGTCATGTCAGATATCAATACGTTAAAACCGCACCCGGCGGCAGCGCCGGGCAACGCGGAGCTGTTTGTGGGCTTTCTGTGGCTGGGGCTGATCGGCTTCGGCGGTGTGCTGCCGCTGGCGCGCAGCATGCTGGTGGAGCGCCGGCGCTGGCTGAGCGGCGAACAGTTCACCGAGCTGCTCGGGCTGTGCCAGTTTCTGCCCGGCGGCAACGTGATCAACCTGTCGGTGGCGGTGGGCATGGAGTTTCGCGGGCTGCGCGGCGCGCTGTGCGCCTTGCTGGGCCTCATCAGCGCGCCGACGGCGATCGTGGTGGGGTTGGGCGTGGTCTACGCCCGCTTCCAAAACGATCCGCATGTGCAGCATGTGTTCGCCGGGCTGGCCGCCGCCGCGGCCGGGCTGCTGCTCTCGACCGGGATCAAGATGCTGCTGCCGCTGCGCGGTAAATGGCCGGCGCTGGCGATCGTCGCGCTGGCATTGATCGCCATCGCCTGGCTGCGCCTGCCGCTGCTGCCGACCATGCTGGTGCTGGCGCCGCTGAGCATTCTGCTGATGTGGCGGTGGCCGTCATGAGCGGGGTTCTGATTGCACTGGCGCTGATCTTTACCGAGCTCTCTCTGCTGGCGTTTGGCGGCGGCATGACCATTCTGCCGGAAATGCAGCGGCAGGTGGTGGAGGTGCATCAATGGATGAGCGCCCAGGAGTTCAGCGCGCTGTTCGCCATGGCGCAGGCCGCGCCGGGGCCGAACATGATGATCGTGCCGCTGGTCGGCTGGCATGTGGCCGGCTGGGCGGGGCTGCTGGTTTCTTCGGTCGCCAAGTTCGGGCCGTCTTCGATCGTCACGCTGCTGGTGATGGGCGCCTGGCGGCGCTTTAAGGATCGCCCGTGGCGCCGCATTGTGCAGGCCGGATTGGTGCCGCTGACCGTGGGGTTGGTGGCGGCCAGCGGTATCTTGATCGCCGAGGCTTCCGCACCCAGCTGGAGGCTGGCGGCGATCGTGGCGCTGGCGACGGGGCTGAGCATGAGCAAGCGCCTCCATCCGCTGTGGGTGCTGGCGGGCGGCGCGCTGCTCGGGTTGCTGTTCGCCTGAGGGATTAGCGCGGGATCAGCACAAAGCGCGAAGGGCCGCCGCGATCGATCAGCTCATAGCGCTTTGGCGCGGTCAGGGCCAGAAACGCCACCATGCTGCCTTCGGCGTCGGTCAGCGTCATGCCGTCCGGCGTCGGCCGCCAGGCGACCGGCAACGTTTGCAGCGCCAGCGGCTGCAGACACTGGGCGGAGGCGCTGAAGCGGAAGGCGTTGGTGTTGGCCACCGCTTCGTCGCTCAGCTGCACCTCGCAGACGGTTTTACCGTCGCCGATGGCGGCGAGCTGCCAGTCGCCCTTCAGCGCGGCGGGTTCCAGCAACGGCAGTGAACTGCCCAGGGCACTGCTGCACAATACGCTCATAACGACTCCTGTCAGGCTGGCGCGGCGCAAGGCACGCATAAAGAAATGGGTTGGCATCGGGTCACTCCTTTCGGCTGTCCGTTCACACCTTAGCACGTTCCCTGCGGGATGATGAGGCAAGGATTAGGTTTTTTAATCCTCGATAATTCTGATCTAACCGGCGATAACATGCCCATAAAGACGAGTCATTAGCCCGCCGATACGCTTATCTTTCTCATTAATACTGCGCTAATACAAATCGTTATGATTATTTCCGTCTTAACGCCCGGCGCGATGATGCACGGCGGCGTCGGGTCGCGCCGTCGGGGTTAATTACTATACTGGTCAATCCTAAGCCTTGGCTTAGATTAGAACGACTGATGAATAGTCTTACAAAGCGAGTGGATTCCTACTGTGTAAAAGGAGAATGCAATGAGCAGCCGCCACAACGATATTTTGCAAGATGACGATGAGTTCACCAGCCTGTCCGCCACATCCCCCAACGATCATAACTATCAATTTTACTATCACCAGCCCGGCAGCCTCTATGATGGGTTAGGCTACGGTGCGCTGTTTACGCTGGACAACGCCAACCTGTACAGCAACCAGCGCGGCGGAGCCGCCATCAACAACCTGGGTAAAATCCGCGATAACTTCAGCTTCGATCGCGCCGCCGATCAGCTGACGCGGCCGGGCCTGACGCACAACGGCGATCAGGTCTATCACCAGCCGGTGGCGCTGACCTATTCCTTCCTGACGCAGAGCGCGCTGAACCGCATCGGCCAGACCGGTGACGGTGACAAGGGGCTGCAACCGCTGACTCAGGCGGCGCAGACATAGGCGCTGAAATCGATGCAGGCCTGGGCCGACGTGGCGAATGTGACCTTTACCGAGGCGGCGTCCACCGATATCAACCACCGCGCGGACATCACCTTCGCGTACTTCACCCAGCGCGCCGACGGCAGCACCGCCGCCGGCAGCGGCCCGAATGCCATTAACGCGTACGCCTATTACCCGCCGAGCTCCAAGCCGGGCAGCGATAACGCCTTTGCCGGCACGGTGTGGTTCAACAAAAACTTCGCCACCCATCAGGCGCCGGTTAGCGGTGACTTCAGCAGCCAGACCTTCACCCACGAGCTGGGGCATGCCCTGGGGCTGGCGCACCCGGGATCTTATGACGCCTCGTTGGGCAACCCGAGCTACCAGAACGATGCCGCTTACTATCAGGATTCGTTGCAATACTCGATCATGAGCTATTTCAACGCCGGTTATACCGGCGCCGACACCAAAGGGGTGTACGGCTATGGCCCGATGGTGGATGACATCGCCGCGATCCAAAAATTGTACGGCGCCAACATGAGCACCCGCACCGGCGATACGGTGTACGGCTTCAACTCCAACACCGGGCGCGATTTCCTGACCGCCACGGCGGACAACGGCAAACCGGTCAACTTCGCGGTGTGGGACGCCGGCGGCAACGACACGCTGGACTTCTCCGGCTACAGCCAGCAGCAGATGATCAACCTGAACGACGGCGCGTTCTCCAGCGTCGGCGGCGGCACGCAGAACGTCGCCATCGCGCGCGGGGCGATCATCGAGAACGCCATCGGCGGCAGCGGGCGCGATGTGATCATCGGCAACGATCAGGACAACCTGCTGGCGGGCAACGCCGGTTCGGACATCCTGTACGGCGGGATGGGGGCGGATCATCTGTGGGGCGGCAAAGACGCCAACAACTTCACCGACTATTTCGTCTATCTCAATGCCAAAGAGTCCACGGTGGCGGCGTTCGACGTGATTGAAGACTTCGAGCACGGCATCGACAAGATCGATCTCTCCGGCCTGCGCTTCAACAACAGCCTGAGCGAGCTGCGCTTTATCGACAGCGGCAGCGCCTTCAGCGGCCAGAAAGGCGAGATCCAGCTCAACTTCGACGCCTTCAACGGCACCACCGATCTGCTGATGAACACCCACAGCAACAGCTACGCCGCCGACTTCAAGATCCATGTGGTCGGGCAGGTGGAGCAGAGCGATATTCTGTTTGCCTGAGGGTGAGGAAGGAAAAGAGAAAAGGGCCGAACGGCCCTTTTTTTACGCCTGGGCCGCCGCCGCGCTTTCCGCCACGAAGGAGCCGGTCGCCACCGCGCCGGCGCGGCGGTAGTGGGCCACGATCACGCCGCCGGGCGAGACCACCGATTGGGCCAGCGTAAAGGCCGCCGGCGCCGCGTTGTCATCGAACAGCCGCTTGCCGCCGCCGAGCAGCACCGGGTAGGTGAGCAGGCGCAGTTCGTCCACCAGATCGTTGGCCAGCAGCTGCTGCATCAGCGTGCTGCTGCCCTGCACCAGCAGCACCGGCCCCTGGGTGTGCTTCAGCTCGCGCAGCCGGGCGATGATGTCCCGCCCCAGCCACTGGCTGTTCTGCCACGCCAGCGTCTCGCCGTGGTGGGTGGCGACGTACTTGGTGGCCTGATTGAATACGCGGGCGATATCGGCGGAAAACGGATCGGCCTCGTCGGTGATCTGCGGCCAGTAGCCAGCGAAAATGTCGTAGGTGCGCCGCCCCAGCAGCAAATCGAACGGCGCGGAGAAAAGATCGCCCATCGTTTCCGCAATGGCGTCATCCCAGTAGGGGGCTGTCCAGCCGCCGAATTGAAAGCCGCCGCTGCGATCTTCGTCCTGCCCGCCCGGCGCCTGCATCACGCCGTCGAGGCTGACGAAGGCGCTGGCAATAATCTGTCGCATGGCTGTCTCCTGCCGTTGAGTGCCAGCTGAAAGTTTAGCCGCCGCGCGGCGGCTACGCCAACCGGCCGCTCAGGGCTGCAGCGCCTTGAGCAGTGCCTGATGGAAACGCTCCGGCTCCTCCATTTGCGGCGCATGGCCCAGCCCGGCGAACTCGATCAGCGTGGCGTGCGGGATCAGCTTCGCCGCCTGTTTGCCCAGCTCCGCGTACTGGCCGATCCTGGCCTTGACCGCCGGCGGGGCGATATCGCTGCCGATGGCGGTGGTGTCGGCGGTGCCGATCATCAAGGTGGTGGGCGTTTGCAGCTCCTTGAACTCGTAATACACCGGCTGGGTGAAGATCATGTCGTAGATCAGCGCCGAGTTCCACGCCACCAGGCGATGGCCCGGCCCGTTGTTCAGCCCGGCCAGCATATCCACCCAGCGATCGTACTCCGGCTTCCAGCGGCCGCCGTAGTAGGTGCGCTGCTCATAGTTGCGGATGCCCTCGGCGGTGGTGTTCAGCTCGCGCTCGAACCATTGATCGACGCTGCGCCATGGCACGCCTTTGGCCTTCCAGTCCTCGAGGCCGATCGGGTTGACCATGACCAATTGCTCCACTGCCTGCGGATACATCAGGCTGTAGCGCGTGGCCAGCATGCCGCCGGTGGAGTGGCCGATGACGATGGCCCGGCTGATTTTCAGGTTCTGCAGCAGGCCGTGGGTGTTTTGCGCCAGCTGTTGGAAGCTGTACTGGTAATGCGCAGGTTTGGTGGAGGAGCAAAAGCCGATTTGATCCGGCGCGATCACGCGGTAGCCGGCCTTGCTCAGCGCCTTGATGGTGTCCTGCCAGGTGGCGGCGCAGAAGTTTTTACCGTGCAGCAACAGCGCGGTGCGGCCGTTGGCGGCGCCTTCCGGCGGCACGTCCATATAGCCCATTTTTAACGCCTGCCCCTGCGAGGTGAAACTGAACTGCTGCAACGGATAAGGGTAGTGAAAACCCTGCAGCTCCGGGCCGAACTTCGGCGTTTCGGCGGCGGCGGGGAACGCGGCCAGCGTGGCGCACAGCAGCGCGCTACGGGTGAATCTCAGCATCCTGATCTCCTGAAAAGGGCGATAGCCGAGTATAGCCATAATCAGGGCGTCGGCGCGCCGATGGTTTCAGATAATTCTGTAATGTTACGGCCCGATCCCGGGCAAGGTTCCGGCCACGGCCTTGCACACAGTGAACGCGGTCACGCCGCGCAACATTGGCGGTGCCTGATGGTTTTATTTCAAGGCTAAGTTATGCGATGCTTAAGCATTATTTATGCAAAAGGATCCTCGCATGTCCGCTTTATCCCGCTGCGCTTTCAGCGAAGGCAGCGTCGCTTTGCCGGAAGGCTATGCCGATCGCACCGTCAACGTGCTGTTGGCCGGCGATGATGTTTCCCCCTCAATCAATATTTCCCGCGATGCGCTGCAGCCGGCGGAAAACCTGGAAGGCTACGTCACCCGCCAGCTCGATGCGCTGGCGCAGGGGCTGAAAGGCTGGGCGTTCAAAAGCCGCGAGCCGGCGACGCTGGGTGATGGATTAACCGCCGGTGAATGGGTGCGCGCCAGCTACCTGCGCGACGGCAAGCGCATCTGGCAAAACCAGGCGGTGTTCGCGCTGGCGGAGGGCCGGGTGCTGGTGTTCACCCTGGCGATGGCGCGCAAGCTGACGCCGCAAGACGACGCGCTGCTGTTGCAGGTGCTGAGCAGCTACCGGGCGGCATAACGATGAACCCTTCACGTAAAAGGACCTTACGATGACCGAAGCGGCCCGCGTCGGCGATACCATCGGGCATTCCCATGCCCTGGCCGGCATGATTGCCGGCACCCTTGTCGGCGGCCTGATCGCCGCCGCAGGCGCGGTGGCGGCGGGTGCGCTGTTCGTCGCCGGCCTGGCGGCTTCCTGTATTGGCGTTGGCGTGTTGCTCATCGGCGCCAGCCTGGCGGTGGGGTATCTCACCGGGGAGGCGGCCACCGCGGCGCGCGACGGCATTGCCGACGCCGGTGCCGGTAGCCTGACCCCCAAAGGCAATATCGTCACCGGCTCCCCCAACGTCTTCATCAACGGCAAACCCGCCGCGCTCGCCACCAACAGCCAGGTGGCCTGCAGCGACGACGGCCCGAGCATGCAGATGGCGCAGGGTTCCGACAAGGTCAGCATCAACGGCCAGCCCGCCTCGCGCGTGGGGGACAAAACCAACTGCGACGCGCAGGTAATGGAAGGCTCGCCCAACGTGTTTATCGGCGGCGGCACCGTCACCACCTTGCCGATCAAGCCCGAAGTGCCGGATTGGTTGTACAAGGTCTCTGATCTGACGCTGCTGTTCGCCGGCCTGGTGGGTGGCGTGGGCGGCGCCGCCGGCAAGCTGGGGGCGCTCGGCAAACTGTTGGGCAAGCTGCCCGGCATCAACAAGCTGGCGCGCATCGCCTGCCGCGCCGGCACCCTGATGACCGCCACCGCCGCCGTCGGCATTATCGCCCGGCCGGTGGATATCGTCAGCGGCCAGAAATTCCTCGACGGCGAAGACGAACTCGATTTCGTGCTGCCTTCGCGGCTGCCGGTCGCCTGGCAGCGCTATTGGCGCAGCGGCAACCCCGGCGACGGCGTACTGGGCCGCGGCTGGAACCTGTTCTGGGAGAGCAGCCTGCAGCCGTATCAGGACGGCCTGGTGTGGCGCGCCCCTTCCGGCGACTTCGTCGCTTTCCCGCAGGTGCCGCGCGGCCACAAAACCTACTGCGAAGCCGAAAAATGCTGGCTGATGCACAACGACGACGGCAGCTGGCAGCTGTTTGACGTCGGCGAACAGATTTTCCACTACCCGCCGCTGGCGGGCGACCAGCCGAGCCGGCTCAGCATGATCACCGACGCCATCGGCAACGCCACCTCGCTGTTTTACGACGACGAGGGGCTGCTGAGCGAACTGGTGGACAGCGCCGGGCAGCGCCTGATGTGCCGCTATGCGCAGGGCCGCCTGCGCGAAGTGGCGCTGCAAACCGCCGAAGGCGAACGGACGCTGGCGCGCTACGGCTACGATGAGCAGGGCCAACTGACGACGGTGAGCAACCGCGCCGGTGAGGTAACGCGCCGTTTTGGCTGGCGCGACGGCCTGATGATCAGCCACCAGGACGCCGCCGGGTTGCTGAACGAATACCAATGGCAAGAGATCGACGGCGTGCCGCGCGTGACGGCCTATCGCAACAGCGCCGGGGAATCCCTTGAGTTCGGCTATGACTTCGCCGGCGGGCGCCGCAGCGCGGTGTGCGGCGACGGCAAGCGGGCGGAGTGGCGGCTGGATGACGACGACAACGTGGCGCAGTACACCGATTTCGACCAGCGCCGCTACGGTTTTATCTACCAACGCGGCGAGCTGTGCAGCGTGCTGCTGCCCGGCGGCGCGCAGCGCCAGAGCGAATGGGACTCTTATGGCCGCCTGCTGTCGGAGACCGATCCGCTCGGCCGCGTGACGCGCTATCAATATTCGCGCAACAGCGGCCGGCTGTTCGCCGTCGCGTACCCGGACGGCAGCAGCGAGGCGCAGCATTGGGACACGCTGGGGCGCCCGACGCGCTATGTCGATGCCCTGGGCAATGCCACGCTGTACCGCTACCCGGATGACGAAGAGAGCCTGCCGGCCGGCGTGATCGACGCGCTGGGCGGGGAAGTGAAGCTGGAGTGGGACGCCCGCGGCCAGCTGACGCGCTACACCGACTGTTCCGGCAGCGTGACGGCTTATACCTACGATGCGCTGGGGCAACTGACGGCGCAGACCGATGCCGAAGGCCACCAGACGCGCTACCGGTGGGATAACGGCGGGCGCCTGCACACCCTGATCCACCCGGACGGCGGCGAAGAGCGCTTTAACTGGAATGCGCACGGCCAGCTGGCAGAACATCAGGACGCGCTGGGCAGCCTGACCCGCTGGCAGTACAACGCCCTGGGGCTGCCGGTCAGCATCACCGACCGCATTAACCGCACCCGGCGCTATCACTACAGCCCGCAGGGCTGGCTGACGCGGCTGGAGAACGGCAACGGCGGCGAATACCGCTTCAGCTACGATGCGGTGGGCCGCGTGCTGGCCGAAGAGCGCCCGGACGACACCCGCCACTATTATCGCTACGGCGCAGCCGGGCTGCTGGAGGAGCACCGAGAGGTCGGCCTGCCTGGCAGCGCGGGTGAGCTGACGCAGCGCGAACAGCGCTTCCGCTTCGACGAGGCCGGGCAGCTGGTCTGGCGCGGCAACGCCAGCGCGGAATGGCATTACCGCTTCGACGCCATGGGACGGCTGCGCGAGCTGAACCGCCTGCCGACGGCGAGCGGCGCGGCGCTGGGCATCGAGCCGGACAGCGTGCAGATGCGCTATGACGCCGCCGGGCGGCTGCTCGGCGAGCAGGGCGTGAACGGCGAGCTGCAATACCAGTGGGATGCACTGGCTAATCTGCAGGCGCTGACGCTGCCGCAGGGCGATCGCCTGCAGTGGCTGTATTACGGCTCCGGCCACGCCAGCGCCATTAAATTCAACCAGCAGGTGGTGAGCGAGTTCACCCGCGATCGCCTGCACCGGGAAACCGGCCGCAGCCAGGGCGCGCTGCAGCAGCAGCGGCGTTACGACGCCATGGGCCGCCGCAGCTGGCAGAGCAGCGCCTTTGGCCACGACAAACTGACCCGGCCGGAAGACGGCGTGCTGTGGCGCGCTTATCGCTACACCGGCCGCGGCGAGCTGGCCGGGGTGAGCGACGCGCTGCGCGGCGAAGTGCACTACGGTTACGACGCCGAAGGCCGCCTGCTGCAACACCGCGAACCTAATCAGGGCAAACCGGGCGCGCGGCTGGTGTACGATCTGGCGGATAACCTGCTGGGCGAGCGCAGCCCGCAGAGCGA